>NZ_JBJDRJ010000017.1:0-76906 GCF_044987415.1 Microbacterium sp. ZW T5_45
CACACGCGTGGCGATCACCTGCATCGCGGCGCCGTGCACCTCGCGGAACGGCACGCCGACCTGCGCTGCGGCGAACGCGGCGTCCGCGGCCTCGCGCACGGTCTCGTACACGCGGCGCTGCACCTCGGAGAAGGTGCCGGAGACGGGCAGGGTGCGGGTGATGTCGGCGGTGTAGAGGCTGTCGGCCTCGACGCCCGCATCGACGAGGATCAGGTCGCCGGGGACGACCGTGCCGTCGTTGCGGGTCCAGTGCAGGTAGCAGGCGTGCGGGCCGGACGCCGCGATCGTGTCGTAGCCCTCGCCGTTGCCGTCCTCACGTGCACGCCGGTGGAAGACGCCCTCGACGACGCGCTCGCCGCGGGAGTGCTCGATCGCCTGGGGGAGTGCGCGGATGATGTCGTCGAACCCGTTCGCGGTGATCTCGACGGCGCGGCGCATCTCGGCGATCTCGTACTCGTCCTTGACCAGACGCAGCTCGGAGACGAACCGGGCGAGTTCAGCGTCGTCGAGTGTCAGGTCGGCGTCACCAGTGGCGAAGGCGGCGAGGTGATCGGTGGCGATCCCGAGGTCGGCGGCGACGCCGGCCAGGGCCGGACGCGGCCCGATCCAGAACTCGCCGACCGTGGCATCGGCGTAGAACTCGGTCGTGGTGCGGTCGGCGCGCTCGCGGAAGTAGAGAGTGATGTCGTGGCCGTCGTCGGTGGGGTCGAACACGAGCACCGAGTCGGGTTCGGCATCCGATGCCCAGCCGGTGAGATGCGCGAACGCCGAGTGCGCGCGGAAGACGTAGTCGGTGTCATTGCTGCGCTGCTTGAGAGAACCGGCGGCGATCACGAGGCGGCGGCCGGGGAAAGCCGCAGAGACGGCCGCGCGCCTGGCCGCAGCGTAGGGCGCCTGGTCACGTGGGGCCGGCACCGACTCCGGGCGCTCGGCCCAGCCCGTCGAGATGGTGTCGAGGAAGCCGTTCGGGAAGGGCTGCTTGCGGTTGGTCGTGCTGTTCTCGATGACGGTCTCGGCAGTCGGCTCAGCGGTGCTCTCGGCAGTGGGCTCGGCGATCGTGTCGCGTTCTCCGGTGTTCATAGGACAAGTCTGTCACCGGATCATCGGTTTCGCCGTGTCGGAAACGAGCGCACTGCGTCGGAGCGGCCCGGCGATGCAGGAATGTCTCACTGATCGGGCGGTGCGATGGCCGGGAGCGACGTTTCGTCTCGCTCCCGCTCCTCAACCGGCTGACGACGGCTCGAGCTGCACGACGATGCCACGGTGGTCGCTGCCTCCGGCGTCGTCGATGAGCGCCGAACCCGTGGGCGTCCAGTCGGCCGAGGCCATCACGTGATCGATCGGTGCGCTGAGGAGCGGCGGGAGCGAGCTCGGCCACGTACCGCTGAGTCCGTTCCCGGTGCGGGCGGCCGCGTCGCGGCAGTAGCCCATGTCGCCGCCGTCGACACCGAGGGGTGTCATGTGATCGATCGTGGCGTTGAAGTCGCCGGCGAGGATCACGTTGCCCGCGGGGCACTGGTCGGCGATCCACTGCAGGTCGCTGCTCCACTGCCCCATCTCCTCGACGCGCGGAGCCACGGCATGCACGGCCACGATCGTCGGACCCTCGCCGTCCACGGGCATGAGCACGACGCTCGGCACCGAACCGGTGTTGCTGGTGCCGTCGATCGCCGACTCGATCACCGAGTACTCGCCGAGCTCGGGGGAGACCAGCACCGTCGTCTGCCAGGAGCTGGGACCGTCGACCACGTCGGGGTTGTACTGCACGGTGTGCACCCACATCGGATGCCCCTGCTCGCGCAGCATGATGGCGATCTCCTCGCCCACGTTCTCGGTCGTCTCCGGCAGAGCGACGATGTCCGCGCCCTGTTCGAGGATCTCCCGCGCGATCACATCGGCCGATACCGCCTCGCCGGCGGTGTTCCAGCTGAGGATGCGCAGGCTGGTGTCGGTCGCCGCGGGCAGCGTGCCGCCGCCGAACCCGCGGGTGAGTCCGATCACTCCCGTCGCACCGGCGCCCAGCAGAGCGATGATCAGGACGGACGCGGCGAATCCGCGCAGCGGCTTCGCGAACAGCAGCAGCATCGACAGCACCGCCACGACCAGGAAGGCGGCGAGGACCACGCCGCGGGCCGCGACGATCTGCGTGAACGGGAACGTCTGCTCGAGGCGGAAGAACTGCGGCCACACCACGATCGCCGCGGTGATCGCGATCAGCACGGTCAGGAGGATCCCCAGGAGTCGAAACATCCCTTCCAGCCTAGGAGCGGTGGCTGAGAACTCCCTGCCGTGCGGCACCTCGGGCGTGCCACGGCTCGGTACGCTCGGAGGATGCCTCACCTCTTCGCGGGCCCCGCGGATCTGCACCTGCATTCGAACCACTCCGACGGCACCGAACCGCCGGCCGAAGTCGTGCGGCAGGCGCATGCGCACGGCGTGCGGACTCTCGCGCTCACAGATCACGACCGCACGACGGGCTGGGCCGAGGCCGGCGACGCCGCGGTCGCTCTCGGCATGACGTTCCTCCCCGGCATGGAGCTCTCCGCGAAGCACGAGTGGCGCAGTGTGCACGTGCTGGGCTATCTCTTCGACCCCGACGACGCCGCTCTGCGCGCGGAGACCGACCGGATCCGCAGCGACCGCATCGGGCGAGCGGAGCGGATCGTTCGCAACATCGGTCGCGACTACGACCTGGTCTGGGACGACGTGCTCGAGCAGACCGCCTCCGATGCGACGGTGGGGCGCCCGCACATCGCGGATGCTCTGGTGGCGCGCGGAATCGTCCGCGACCGCTCCGAGGCGTTCGACGGCATCCTTCATCCTCGCGAGGGTTACTACGAGCCGCACTACGCGCCCGATCCGCTCACTGCGGTGCGCCTGATCACGGACGCCGGAGGCGTGGCGATCATCGCGCACCCGGTGACCTCCGGACGCGACCGCATGATGCCGGAACCGTTCATCGAGCGCCTCATCGCCGCGGGGCTCGGCGGATTCGAGATCGACCACCGGGAGAACACTCTCCAGGGAAAGCGGATCCTTCACGGGATCGCCGCCGCGCACGACCTCATCGTGACCGGGTCGAGCGACTATCACGGCTCCGGCAAACCGAACCTTCCGGGGGAGAACACGACCTCCGAGGAGATGGTCGCGCGGCTCATCGGCCGGGCCACGGGTACCACACCGCGCTTTCCCTGAACCTGGATGCGCTGTCGGGCACCCGGCCTACGGTTCGATCCATGCAGCGTGCAACGGTACTCGAGAGACGCATCGACGCGGTCGCGCACCGCCTCCTGCGAACGGCGCCCGCACACGGCATCCGCTCGTTCGGCGTCGAGTTGCTCGTCTTCGTCGTCAAGCAGGCGTGGGCGTGCGTGTTCGGCACCGCGCTGCTGGTCGCGATCGTCGCAGCACGGCTGTGGTACCCCGAAGACGCGGTCCTGGCGCGCAACGACGCCCTGACGATCACCGCCGTGCTCATCCAGATCGCGATGCTCGTGTTCCGGCTCGAGAGCGGACGGGAGCTGTGGGTGATCGTGCTGTTCCATCTCACCGGCACCGTGATGGAGCTGTTCAAGACCGACGTCGGCTCTTGGGCGTATGCCGCCGACGGCGTGCTGCGGCTCGGCGGGGTCCCGTTGTTCAGCGGCTTCATGTACGCCGCGGTCGGGTCGTACATGGTGCGGGTGTACCGGCTCTTCGATCTGGGCTTCACGCGGTATCCGCGGCGCTGGCTCACGACCGTGCTCGCGGCGGCGATCTATGTCAACTTCTTCACGCATCACTGGTGGTGGGATCTGCGCTGGGTGCTCCTCGCCGCCGTCGTGGTGCTCTGGCTGCCGACGATCATGCACGCGCGCGTCTGGCAGCGCACGATCCGGTTGCCGCTCCTGGCGGTGTTCGCCGGCGTCGCCCTGTTCATCTACCTCGCCGAGAACATCGGAACGTGGGCGGGGGCCTGGGTCTACCCGGATCAGGCGGTCGTCTGGCAGCCGGTCTCGCTCAGCAAACTGAGCTCGTGGTTCCTGCTCATGATCATCTCGGTCGTCATGGTCACCTGGGTGTACCCGCCGCGCGCCCCGGTCTCAGGCGTCGGGAACGACGAAGGGACGGATGCCGCAGCATCCGTCCCTTCGGATCGATCTCAGGCGCCGGTGACGGGAGCGGCCCCTGCGCCTGCTCCACCGGAGCCGCCGCGACGGCGACGACGACGGCGAGCCGGAGCCGGCTTGCCGTCGTGATGCTCCTTGCCGGCGCCGTCGTGGGTGCCGGCGCCTTCGGCTCCGCGGTCGGCGGGAGCAGAGGATCCAGCGTCCGATGACGTGTCGGCGGCGCCCTCGACGAACGTCGAGCCCACGGTCTCCGAGCCGCGACGGCGACGACGACGGCGACGGGTGCCGCCCTCCTCGGTGCCCTCGGCAGCGACATCGGCCGCGCGCTCGGTGCGTGGGGCGCGGGCGGGCTTCTCGGCCTTGGGGGCCGACACCAGGCGGCCCTTCGTGCCCTCGGGGATGTTCAGATCGGTGTAGAGATGCGGGCTCGACGAGTACGTCTCGATCGGCTCGGGCTGACCGAACTCGAGAGCGCGGTTGATGAGGGCCCACTTGTGCAGGTCCTCCCAGTCCACGAACGTCACGGCGATACCGGTCTTGCCCGCGCGACCCGTGCGGCCGGCACGGTGCAGGTACGTCTTGTCCTCGTCGGGGATCGTGTGGTTGATCACATGCGTCACGTCGTCGACGTCGATGCCGCGCGCGGCGACGTCGGTCGCGACGAGCACGTCCTTCTTGCCGGCCTTGAACGCCGCCATCGAACGCTCGCGCTGGTCCTGACCCATGTCGCCGTGCACGCCGCCGACGTTGAAGCCGCGGTCGCCGAGCTCATCGACCAGACGCTGCGCCGCACGCTTGGTGCGGGTGAAGATCACGGTCTTGCCGCGGCCCTCGGCCTGCAGGATGCGGGCGATGACCTCGTCCTTGTCGAGCGAGTGTGCGCGGTAGACGAGGTGCTTGATGTTCGCCTGCGTGAGGCCCTCGTCCGGGTCGGTCGCCCGGATGTGGATGGGGTTGACCATGAACCGGCGCGCCAGCGCGACGATCGGTCCGGGCATGGTCGCCGAGAACAGCTGGGTGTGGCGCACCGCCGGCACCTTCGAGAAGATCTTCTCGATGTCGGCGAGGAAGCCGAGGTCGAGCATCTTGTCGGCCTCGTCGAGCACGACCTCGGTCGCGTTCGACAGGTCGAGCAGGCGCTGGTTGGCGAGGTCGATGAGGCGACCGGGCGTGCCGACGACGATCTGCGCGCCGGCCTTGAGCTGGTCGATCTGTCCCTCGTAGGCCTTGCCGCCGTAGATCGCGACGACGCTCGTCGAGCGGTTGCTGGTGAGCAGGTCGATGTCCTCGTAGACCTGCACCGCGAGCTCGCGGGTGGGGACCACGATGAGGGCCTTGACACCGTGCTCCGGGTCCTGGCCGAGGCGCTGGACGACCGGGATGCCGAAGCCGAAGGTCTTACCGGTGCCGGTCTTGGCCTGCCCGATGATGTCCTGGCCGGGAAGGCCCAGGGGAATGGTCTGCTCCTGGATGGGGAATGCGTCGACGATGCCCTTCGCGGCGAGTGCGTCGACGATGTCCTGATCGATACCGAGATCAGTGAATGTTGTCACGTTGTTCTGTTGCCTGTCCGGCGACCTGCGAGATCGCCACGTTCACGGATCCACGCCGTCTCATGTGCCACAGGCGCGGGCCCCGCTCCGACGGCGGGGACGGCACCAGCCTACCCGAGGGGTGATCGAGCCCCTCGGAAGCGCCGCGGCGCGGGTAGGGTGAACCCGTGGTCAACTGGTTCTGGAATCGACGACGAACTCCTCGCCGCACCCTCACGCTGCGCAGCCGCGGGGATCAGAGCGGTGCCACCAGGGTCGACTTCGCGGAGCTCGCGCCCGAGTTGAACCGGTTCCTCGGCCAGGCGGCATATCTGCAGCTGGGCTACTTCGAGACGCTCACCCGGCTCATCCGCGCCACCCCGGAGCTGTCCGAGAAGGAGTCGCTGTCGCGGGCCGCGGGTGCGACGCTCACCAAGCACCGTGAGATCGTCGAACTGATCGCCGCACGCGGCGATGACCCCACCCAGCTCATGCTGCCGTTCCGCGAGAACCTCGACGCGTTCCGGCGCAAGACGATCGGCGCGAGACCGCGCGAGACGATGCTGGCCGTGTACATCACGGCGGGCATGCTGGACGACTTCTACCTGGCGCTGGCGTCGAGTTACGGCGAGGTGGGGGAGCGGGTGCGGACGATCCTCGGCCAGGACGACGCCCGCCACGAGATCGTCGCGATCATCCAGGAGACGATCGAGAGCGACGAGGAGTGGCGTTCTCTGCTGTCGATGTGGGCGCGCAGACTCGTCGGGGACACGATCCTCGTGTGCCGTTCGGCGCTGCGGCCCGAGCGTCTCGAAGCCGCCGACGACGAGCGCATCGAGCCGGTCTACACCGAGCTCATGGGTGCGCACGCGCGGCGCATGGATGCCATGGGGCTCGCCTCGTAGGACGGGCGCGGCTTCTTCCTCTGCAGGCTTCTTTCCACCGCGGGCTTCTTGGCGAGCTCTTTCGGCGGAGTTCGGCGGGCGGAAGTGCGTGCCGCGAGCGGTGCGAAACGTCGGAGTCTCGGGGCGACACGCCGCGGGAAGCGGTCCTAGGGCGGCGTGTCGGACGGTTTCTCCGACTTCTCGCACCCGCCGACGGGCGCTGCCGTCACCGGCGGATGCCGTGGCCCGTGTGGCTCAGATCCCGAGGGCGGCCTTGGCTGCGGCATCCGATCGGCGACGTGCGGCGACGACGAGGACCGTCGCCAGCGACGCCACGACGACCGAACCGACGACGCTGGCCAGCCACAGCCAGGCGTTGTCTTCTCCGACGCCCGCCCACTGCGAGACCGCGTAGACGACCGCGGCGACCGCGGTCGCAAGCGCGGGCGTGAGCGCCGTGCCGCGGAGCTCACGCCCACCGATGAGGAAGTGGGCTCCGATGCCGAGCACGCACGCGCCGATCAGCGCGAGAAGGATGTACACGGTCGGCTCAGGCGACGAAGCCGACGCGTCGGGACTCTTCGGTGCCGAGTTCGATGAAGGCGAGGTTCGCGGTGGGAACCAGGTAGGAGTTGCCCTTGACGTCGGCGAAGTCGAGGTGGCTGGCACCCTGCTCGAGGGCGGCGGTCACCGTCGCGCGCACCTCGTCGGCGCTCGCGGAGGTCTCGAAGTTCAGTTCGCGGCCGGTGTTGACGATGCCGATACGGATTTCCACGAGTACTCCCTGTGTTTGAGACTGCTGAGGGGTCAGACTGCTGACTCCCGCCAACTCTATCGCGGGGGTGTGCGCTCGGATCGGCACGGGGCCCGGTTTCGCCCTGAGCGCACGCAGACCCGAGCGATGCCGCCCTTACGCCCCGGCGGGCGATGTCCGAAGCCGCCGGTAGCGTGGATCCCATGACAGCAGACCCCGCTCAGGACACGGTCGTCGGCGCACCGCCCGCGGCGTCGGGGGTCGTCATCGGCGCACCAGGAACGGGAAAGACCCATGCGCTGATCGAGCGTGTGGTCCGGCTGCTCGACGTCGATGGGCTGCGTCCTGAACAACTGCTCGTGCTCACCCCCAGCCGCCAGGCCGCCACCGCGCTGCGAGACCGCATCGGGGTGCGGATCGGACAGGCCACTCCTGGGCCTCTGGCCCGTTCGCTCGGCTCCTTCGCCTTCCAGGTGGTCCGCGGGGCGACGGTGCGCGCCGGGCTGGAGCCGCCGGCCCTGCTCACGGGAGCCGACCAGGACAGACTGATCAGCGAACTGCTCGCGGGCGACGCGGAGGACGGGCGCATCGACTGGCCGGACTCGCTCAGCCCATCTGTGCGCGCCTCGAAGGGGTTCCGCTCCGAGCTGCGGGCCTTCCTCGCCGACTGCACCGAGATCGGAGTCTCCGCCGGCGATCTCCGCGCATCGGGCGACTCCGCGTGGTCGGCCGTCGCAGACTTCCTCGTCGACTACCGGTCTGTGCTCGACCAGGCGCGATCGGCGCATCGCGACGCCGCCGACCTGCTCGCCGAGGCCCGCTCCGTTCTGCGGACGGCGGATGCTGCGACGCTCGGGCCCCTCGCCGCGCTCCGGGTCGTCCTCATCGACGATGCGCAGGAACTGACCCGCGGCGGCGTCGCCATGATCGAGGCTCTGCACGACCGAGGGGTGGCGGTGCAGGCCTTCGGAGATCCGGACATCTCGTCCGGAGCGTTCCGGGGCGCCAGCCCTGAGCTCTTCGCGCAGCTCGCCACCGCGCTGGGCGACGTGCATGTGCTCGATGCGCCGCACCGGCAGAGTCCTCGGCTCACCTCGCTGACCCGCGTCGTGACCCAGGCGATCGGCGCCTCCGGGCGCGTCGAGCACCGTCGTGCACCCGTGCCGGGCGACCCGGAACGGGTACTCGCCGCGGACACCGCGGTGACGGCCTTCCTCGCCCCTTCTCCCTACGAGGAGCTCGACCGCATCGCCGGGGTCATGCGCGACTGGCATCTGTCATCGGGGATCCCGTGGGACCGGATGGCCGTCATCGCGCATGACACCCGCCAGGTCACCACGCTCGAGTCGGAGCTCGCAGCGCGCGAGATCCCCACCAGGGCCGCAGGCGTGCAGCGGCCGCTCGGCTCCGAGAACGTCGTCCGCGACATCGTGGGCGTCGTGCGACTCGCCCTCACGCCGATCGACGACCGCACGCCGCACGACCTCGAAGAGGCGCTGCGCACCCCGTTCGGCGGGATGGATGCGATCGGCCTGCGCCGCCTCAGAGCGCGGCTGCGGCACATCGAGCTCGAGCACGGCGGGTCGACGCCGGCTCGCGAGCTCCTGCGCCAGGCGTTCCTCGCCCCGGCGCACTTCGACCTGATCGATGCGGCCGAATCCCGCGCCGCCGCGCGGTTCGCGAAGACCCTGGCGGAGGTCACCGCCGCGGCGGGCGATGGCGAGACGATCCACGACCTGCTCTGGCGCGTGTGGGACGCATCCCGAGCCGTCGACGGCAGGCGCCTGCAGGTGGCATGGCGGGAGACGGCGCTCCAGGCCGCCGGAGCCGAGACCGCCCGGGCTCTCGACGCGCTCGTGTCCCTGTTCGATGCGGCGAAGCGGTTCGTGGAGCGCACCCCCAACGAGAAGCCCGAGGTGTTCGTCCGCGACATCCTCGACAGCGAGGTGCCGGAGGATTCGCTCTCGAGCCCCGACCGCCCCGCACGGGTCACCCTGCTGACACCTGCCACGGCTCTCGGCACCGAGTTCGACGCCGTCGTCGTCGCCGGTGTGCAGGACGGGATCTGGCCGAACGTGCGCCTGCGCGGGGGCCTGCTGCGCTCCTGGCGCTTGGCCGACGAGATCGCAGCGATGAGACGGGGAGAGACGGCCGAGCCTGTTGGCGCCCTGGATCGACGCCGCGCCGCCCTGCACGACGAGCTCAGGCTCTTCGTCCGCGCGCTCTCGCGTGCTCGATTCCGACTGCTGATCACGGCGGTCGATGACGACGACTCCACACCGAGTCCGTTCTTCTCCTTCCTCCCGCAGCCCGAACCGCCCGAGATCCACGCGTCCGCCGAGCATCCGCTCACCCTTCGAGGGCTCGTCGCACGACACCGCCGGGCGCTGACGACGTCGACGTCGCCGACTGTGCGCGAGGCGGCCGCGGAACAGCTCGCTGTGCTCGCGCGAGAGGGCGTGCCGGGCGCGGATCCGGCGGAGTGGTACGGCATCACCCCGCCGTCGACCGACGCGCCGCTGCGCGATCTCGCCACCGAGGGTGCACGGGTGTCGCCCTCGCGGATGGAGTCCTTCGAGGAGTGCGGTGTCAACTGGGTCGTCTCGGCGCTGGGCGGCGACACCGTGATGCCGCCCACTGCCGGCATCGGGACCATCGTCCACGAGGCGATGGAGAAGGTGCCCGACGGCGACCTCGAGAGCCTGCGCGCCGTGCTCGCCGAGCACTGGCCGGAACTCGACTTCGAGACCGAGTGGATCGGGCGCAAGGAACGCCGGAGAGCGGATGCCTTCATCGATCGGCTGCACTCCTATCTGGGCGATGTCCGCGCTGCCGGAGGACGAGTGCTCGCCAGCGAGGTCGAGTTCCGATTCGCAGTCGACGTCGCCGAGGGAGCCACGCCCGACGTGCGTGCCGTCACGGACGACCGCGCGAACGCGGCGGTCATCCATGGATTCATCGACCGTGTCGAGGCGTACCCGCGAGGGGCGGGTGACCACTCGCACGCCCGCGCGCGGGGGGCGGAGCCGATCACGGCCGCAGACGAGGGAGACCGTGTGGTCATCGTCGACCTGAAGACGGGCAAGAACGATCCCGAGTCGGACACGGCTGTCATCGATCATGCGCAGCTCGCGGCGTATCAGGTCGCGGTGCAGCAGGGACTCGTCGAGGGTGCGGCACCTGGTGCTCTTGCGGGCGCGCGGCTCGTCATCGTCTCGAAGACCCTCGCCAAGAGCGACTACCGCATCGCGCATCAGCACGCTCTCGACGACGATGCCCGTGATGCGTTCCTGCGGCGGGTCGCCGAGGCCGCGCGCGGCATGTCCGCGTCGAGCTTCACCGCCCAGGTCGAGGCGCACTGCGCCGATACCCAGGGCAATCGGGTGAAGCCCTGCCGCATCCACAGCGTGCCGGCGGTGAGCGCATGAGCGCTCTGGCGACGGCGGTGACGAGCTGGCCCGGCGTGCTCGACCTCTCGGCGACCGACGTGGCGGCGGCGCTCGGTCAGCCGTCGCCCACACCGGCGCAGCAGCGCGTGATCGAGGCGCCGCCGAGTCCGGCGCTCGTGGTGGCGGGAGCGGGCAGCGGCAAGACCGAGACGATGTCGGGACGAGTCGTGTGGCTCGTCGCCAACGGGCACGTCCGGCGCGATGAGATCCTCGGCCTCACGTTCACCCGCAAGGCCGCCGGCGAGCTCGCCGAACGCATCGGTGCCCGGCTCGCGGTCATCGACGAGTACGGCCGCCGCGGCCTGCTCCCGCATCTGGGAGAGATCGTCTCCTCGGGCGCGCTGCGCCGGGTGGAGGATGCGGCGGCGGGACGTCAGCGCGAGCTCGTGCGGCGTCATGTGCTCGACGAGCTGGCCGAACGATATGCGACCGGCTGGGATCCCGCGACACCGCGGGCCGCCGAGGAGCTCATGATCCGCCCGAGGGTCTCGACGTACAACGCCTTCGCCGACGGCATCGTCCGCGAGCACGCGGCGCGCATCGGGCGGGACTCCGATGTCGCGATGCTCAGCCAGGCGGCGTCGTGGATGCTGGCCCGCGAAGTGGTGCTCCGCAGCGATCTGCCCGAGCTCGAGGAGATCGACTACGCGCTGGGGACGGTCATCGACGCGGTGCAGCGACTGGCCGGCGACGCCCTCGACCATCGTGTCGATCTCGATGAGGCGGTGCGCATCGCGACGACCCAGGCCAGGGCGTTCGAGCCGTATCGTCGTAACGCCAACGGGGGCACGACCGACGCCGACAAGGCGGTGCTCAATCTGCTCAGCCTTCCGACGCTCGCTCATCTCGTGCGCGACTACATCGACGAGAAGGCGCGGCGCGGCGTGCTCGACTTCGCCGATCAGGTGAGCGGCGCGTACGACATCATCGAAACCTCGCCGGACGTGCGCGCCGAACTGCGGGAGCAGCATCGTGTCGTGCTGCTGGACGAGTATCAGGACACGTCGGTGATCCAGACGAAGTTCCTCGCCGAACTGTTCCGCGACTCCGCGGTGATGGCGGTCGGCGATCCGCATCAGTCGATCTACGGCTGGCGCGGTGCCAGTGCCGACAACCTCTACGCGTTCTCCGGAGCGTTCGCCGCTGACGGCCGAGCGGGCACGTACAACCTGATGACCAGCTGGCGCAACGACCGGCGCATCCTCGACATCGCGAACGAGGTGCTGGAGCCGCTGCAGCGACCGGGGCTCGACGTGCCTCCGCTCGAGGCCCGTCCAGGCGCCGGTGACGGACGTGCCGAGGTGCGCTTCGCCTTCACCGTCGATGACGAGGCCGACCAGGCCGCGCAGTGGTTCGAGGAGCGCCGCGCCGAGCACGATGCGGTCGCGGCAGGGCGCCCGCATACGGGAGCACTCCTGTTCCGTTCCAAGAAGCACATGCAGACGTTCGCGGCCGCGCTGGCCGCACGAGGTATCCCGCACCGCATCCTCGGTCTCGGCGGTCTGCTGGCGACACCGGAGGTCGTCGACGTCGTCTCCGTGCTGCGTGTCGTCCACGACCCCACTGCCGGCTCGGCGCTCATCCGATTGCTCACGGGGCCGCGATTCGCGGTCGGCGTCGCTGACATGGCGGCGCTCTACGATCTCGGACGACGTCTCGCCGAGACGGACACCGACATGGGCCCGCTGCCGGAAGAGGTGCGCGTTCGACTGCGCTCTTCGCGCGGAGCCGACGAGGCGGTGTCGATCGTCGATGCCGTCGACGTCGTCCGCGCGGTGCGCGACGACTATCGGATGCTGCAGCAGATCACCCCCGAGGGGCGGGCTCGCATCCGAGCGGCAGGGGAGATGCTCGAGCGGCTGCGACGTGCGACTTCGCAGCCGATCCCCGAACTGATCCGGCTCATCGAGCTCGAGCTGAGACTCGACGTCGAGCTGGCGGCGAACGAGACCCGGGGCCCCGCACGGGTCGCCTCGACGCAACTGCGTGCGTTCGCCGACGAGGTGCGTGCGTTCCTCTCCGCCGACGACCGCGGCACGATCGGAAGTCTGCTCGCATGGCTCGCCAAGGCCGAGAGCACCGATGAGCTGATGCCGCGTCCCGAGCCGCCCGAGCCCGGCGTGGTGCAGCTGCTCACGATCCATGGCTCCAAAGGCCTGGAATGGGACGCGGTCGCCGTCGTGCGCATGGTGGCTGACGAGTTGCCGAGCCGACCGACCGACACGTCGGGGTGGTTCGGCTTCGGGGTCGTTCCGTTCGAGCTGCGCGGCGACCGCGATGCGCTTCCGCGTTTCGTCTGGGATCCCGAGGCGGCCGTCGCCGGGGAGGACGATCCGGTCAAGCGGCTCAAGGCGGGAATCGCGTCGCTCACCAGCGCGAGCAAGACGGCACCCGGGGCGTTGACCGTGTTCAAGTCCGCCTATCGGGAGTACCAGCAGCAGGAGGAGCGGCGCCTGGCGTACGTCGCTGTGACGAGAGCACGAACCGACCTGCTGCTCACGGGATCGCACTGGGCTGGTCAGAAGAGGCCTCGGGATCCCAGTCCCTACCTGCTCGAAGCGATGCGAGTGCTCGATCTTCCGGAGATCGGGGACGTCGACCCCGATCACAACCCCTATGAGGGCCCCGGTGCGACCCTGTCCTGGCCTCTCGATCCGCTCGGGGCGCGTCGGAGCGCCGTGGAGTCCGCGGCTCGAGCGGTACGTGACGTCGCCGAGCGCGGGAGCGCCGAAGCGTCGCCCGAACTCGAGCGCCTTCTCGCCGAGCGGGCGGCCCGGCTTCGGGGAACGGATGCCACGCCGCCGACCCGCGTGCCGGCATCGAGGTTCAAGGATTACGTGACCGACTTCGGGGGCACTCTGTCATCGATCGTGCGTCCCATGCCCGAGAGGCCGTACCGGCAGACCCGGCTCGGAACGCTCTTCCACGCGTGGGTCGAGCGCCGCAGCGAACTCGTCGGCGCGGGAACACGGGTCGACGAGGCGCTCTGGGAACTCGACGAGGACGATCCGGCGGCGTCGTCGGCCGACGTCTCCGTTGCCGATGCCGCCGATCTCGACAGCCTGCAGCAGATCTTCGAACGCAGCGAATGGGGCCAGCGCAAGCCCATCGCCGTCGAGATCGAGATCGACTTCGCCCTCGGAGCGGGGCCGAGCGGCTCTGCATCCGACTCCGGGAACGACGCACGTGACGCGGAACCGCACATCGTGATCTGCAAGCTGGACGCGGTCTACCGCCGCGAGGACCGCGACGGGCGCATCGAGATCGTGGATTGGAAGACCGGCAAGGCTCCGCGCACGGCGCAGGAGCGTGAGGAGCGGATGCTGCAGCTCGCGCTGTACCGCCTGGCCTACCACCGTCGGTTCGGAGTTCCGTTGGAGGAGATCGACGTCGCGCTGTACTACGTGGCGGACGACCTGGTGATCCGTGGAGACCGGGTCTATTCGGAGTCCGAGCTCTTCCACCGCTGGAGCGCAGCGCGCGCCGCGCGCTGAGCCTCATCCTCGGGAGAGCCCTCCTCGTCCGATGGCGGGGCCGCCGACGTCGGCTTCGCGCCCCGAGCCGACGACGAAGGCCACGAATCTGCGGCATCCGTCTCCGCATCGCGGTTCGAGGACGCGGATCCGTCGACCCGCGGATCGTCACGCACTCCCGACAGGTCTTCGGTCTCGAGTCCACCCGCCGCGATGCGAGGGGAGACGTCGTCGAGGTCGAGTCCTTCGGTGTCGTCCTGCCACAGGTCGTCAGGGTTGTATGCGTCGGTCTGCATGGACGTGTCGATCGCGGGGGAGGACTGGACCGGAACCCGATCGAGCGCAGCGAGCGCGGAGTCGACGCCGTCGCTGCGTGGAGAGTCTGCAGAGAGCACGTCGTCGTGCAGCCCTGCGGCGAGCGACTCGAGGAGCGCGGCGGCGTCGTCGACGATGTCGCTGCGGCGAAGGGCGTCGCCGTGGACCAGCCATCGGGCGAACTCGAGTTCGGCCAGCAGTCGCGCACGAGCCTCGATCGCGGCATCCGGTGTGCGTTCCGATGCTCGCGCGTACGCCGCCTGCACATCTGCGGCAGCGTCCGGCGCAGCCGAGAGCCAGGCGAGATCGACGGCGGGATCGCCCACCGAGAGCGCGTGCCAGCCCAGGAGCCCCGTGACCTGCGGGCCGAGCTCGCTGTCGTCGTCGAACACGAACGAGGTCGACTGCACGCCCCCGAGCACGACCGTCGACTCGAAGCGCCACAGGTCGTCGTCGGCGACGGCCTCGCGCCACCGCACCGTCAGCCGTGCGGGAACGCGGCCCGTCGCGGCGGCCTCGTCCACGAGCCGGGAGATGTCGTCACGGACCTCGGCGGCTGATCGCGCAGGCAGACCCGCGCCCCGCACGACCGACACGGGCAGGGCGTGCACGGCCGCGATGGCGGCGCCCATCGACTCCGCGGCACCCCGACCGCCGGGGACGAGCGCCGCGTCGATCTGGAAGCCGGGAAGCAATTCCGTGACCAGCGCGCGGGCGTCTCCGACGCGCGTCTCGCCGATGTAGGTCGGGGCATCGAAGGGGAGCATCGATCGCGCTCCCGGAGTGAGCGCTCGCAGCGCGAGCGCTTCCGCCGAGAGCTCCGTGGCGGCCTCGTCATCGTCGGCGACTCGGATCGCCAGCTCCCGACCGTCTCGCAGGGACGCGACGGCGGAGTCGAATCGACCGTCGCCGTCCGCGGTCAGCACACGGGCGCCCGTCACCTCCGCTCCGGGCAGTGCGGCGGTCACGGCCGCGGCTAGAGTGAAAGGAGAGCGTCCCATACCCCCCAGGTTAGGTCGGCTCGGAGGCGGTCCCGCCTTCGCCACGCCCGTGAGAGAGGGAGTCGATGACCATCCAGCGAACGTGGATCGATCGTGCCGGCGAACTCCGGGACGAGCCCGGCCTCATCGATCGACTGCGCAGCGACGACTCGACGAGGGTGATCGCGGTCAGGGACGGGCGCGTGCGCATCGTCGACGACGAACTGCTCCTCGTCGGCGCGGATGACGTCTCCGATGCGACCTTGGCGCTCCTGGGCCGCACGGCCGATGGCACGCATCTGCTGCTCGCCGCTCTCGCTCCCGAGGCCGGTGCGGTCGACACGGCCCCGGATGAGACCTGGTTGGGGCTTCGCGACCTCGGAGGGCGGTTGAGTCCGGTTGACACCGAACTCCTCATCGAGGCGCTCGCGCTGGCCGGCTGGCTGCGCGATGCGCCGTTCTGCCCGACCTGCGGTGGGGGAACCGAGCTCCGTCAGGGCGGGTGGTCGCGTCGCTGCCTCGCGTGCGGACGCGAGCACTTCCCCCGAACCGACCCTGCCGTGATCGTCGCCGTCGAGAGCTCCGACGGCGAGAGGCTGCTGCTCGGGGCGAACGCCAACTGGAACGGACGCATGTACTCCTGTTTCGCGGGTTTCACCGAGGCCGGCGAATCGCTGGAGTCGACCGTGCACCGTGAGCTCGAGGAAGAGGCTGGTGTGACTCTGGCCGAGCTGCGATACATCTCCTCGCAGCCGTGGCCGTTCCCCCGGTCGCTGATGCTCGGGTTCCGCGCGGTCGTCGTCGACGAGGACGCTGCCCGGCCCGATGGCGAGGAGATCATCGACGTGCGGTGGTTCACACGCGACGAGGTCGCCTCGGCGCTCGCCGGAGACGGCCCCGTCGGTCTTCCGGGGCCGGCATCCATCGCCCGGGCACTGATCCTCGACTGGTTCGAGGGTCGCGGGTGAGCGCGCTCGACGCGCTCGACGAACGACAGCGGCAGGCGGCATCCGTCCTGCGCGGACCGGTCGCGGTCCTCGCCGGTGCGGGAACGGGCAAGACGCGAGTCATCACGCACCGGATCGCCCACGGGGTCGACACCGGCGCGTACTCGCCCTCGCGAGTGATGGCGGTGACCTTCACCGCGAAGGCTGCGGGCGAGCTGCGCGGTCGTCTGCGGGCGCTCGGAGTGATCGGCGTCGCCGCTCGTACGTTCCACGCCGCCGCCCTCGCGCAGCTCAACTTCTTCTGGCCCACGCTCGCAGGATCCCCTGCGCCGTCGATCATCGACAACAAGGTGCGGATGCTCGGCCAGGCGGCGGATGCGATGCGGCTCAGGCCGAGCACGGCGACCCTGCGCGACATCGCCTCGGAGATCGAATGGCGCAAGGTGTCGATGCTGTCGATCGACCAGCACGCGGCGCTCGGACGCTCGGTGAGTGGGATCGATCAGAACCAGCTCGCCGAGTTGCAGCGGGCCTACGAGGCGCTCAAGGACGACCGTCATCAGCTCGACTTCGAGGACGTGCTCCTGGCGTGCGCCGGCATGCTCGAGGCGGAGCCGAGGGTGGCCGCGTCGGTGCACGAGCACTACCGCCACTTCACGGTCGACGAGTTCCAAGACGTCTCGCCGCTGCAGAACCGACTGCTCGAACTCTGGCTCGGTGAAAGGCGAGACATCTGTGTCGTCGGCGATGCGAGTCAGACCATCTACTCGTTCGCGGGGGCCGAGCAGCGTTTCCTGCTCGAGTTCGAGCGACGGCATCCGGACGCGACCGTCGTCAAGCTCGAGACCAACTACCGCTCTCAGGCGCCGATCCTCGCGGCCGCGAACGCCCTCATGCACGGACGCCCCGGAGCGCTCGAGCTGGTGCCGGCACGCGAGTCCTTCACCGCCGACGCCCCGACCCTCACGGCGTACGACACGGAGGGTGACGAGGCAGCGGGCATCGCGAGGGCGATCGCTGCGCGCATCGAGGGAGGCGCCTCCCCGGCCGACATCGCGATCCTCTACCGCGCCCACGCGCAGTCCGCTGTCCTGCAGCAGGCGCTCGCCGCCGAGGGGATCGCGACGAGCGTCCTCGGCGGGACCCGGTTCTTCTCGATGCCCGAAGTGCGGCAGGCGATTCTCGCACTCCGGGCAGCCGCCGTCGCACCCAGCGAGCACGACTTCGTGTCGGCGGTGCAGAGGGTGCTGCGCGAACTCGGCCTCAGCGAGGAGCCGCCGCCGGCCGGTGGTGCGCAGCGCGACGGGTGGGAAGCACGCAGGGCGATCCTCCGGCTCGCCGAGGAGGCGGAGCAGGGGACGACGCTGCGCAGCTTCAGCGACGACCTCATGGCGCGCGCGAAGGATCAGCACGAGCCCACGATGCGCACCGTGACGCTGTCGACGCTGCACGCGGCGAAGGGTCTGGAATGGCCGCACGTGCACCTCGCCGGTTGGGCCGAGGGGTCGCTGCCGATCTCCTACGCGACCGGGTTCGAGGCGATCGACGAGGAGCGTCGTCTGGCCTACGTCGGCGTCACGCGGGCCGCGCGTACGCTCGCGGTGTCGTGGGCGCGGACAGCGGGGCGGGGGGAGCGAGCTCCGTCGCGGTTCCTCGCGGAGATCGGGACGACAGGTCGCGGCACCGGCATTCTTCGTGAAACGTCACCGAACGCCACACGCGCCCGCGGCTCTCACTGACCTCGACGAATTCGCCCGGGGCGGCGGCTGAAGAGAGCAGGCGGGCGACCATGGCTGCAGCCTCGGCGACGTGCGCCGTGCTCACGGTGCCCGCGCTGCGCCCGATCAGCTGAGCATGCAGGCGGGGCCAGGCGGCGTCGCGATCCCGCTCGTGCGCATCTCGGCACGCCAGGCACGGTGTAGCCCCGGGGACGATCAACGGCCCCACGGTGAAGCGGCTGCGTTCGAAGGACACAGGGATGTGCACGGTGTCATCGCGGAGGTAGCGCGCGAACTGGAGGGCGGCGGCCGCACCTTCGACGAGGATCACACCCACGTCGTGACGGGACGATCGACTTCCCTGCGCGACGCCCTCGTCGATCAGTGCTTCGCGCATGCGGTACTCGCTGCGCCCGTCGAAGATGTCGATGCTCTCGACCCAGGCGGCTCCGCCGACGTCGACATCTTCGACGAGCAGCGGGCGCAGCCGGCCGAGCAGCGCGCGGGCTTCCTGCCGCGGAGCACCGACGCCGTGCGCGATGACGTCGAACGCCGCGAGGCGGAATCCGCCGGCCATACGGGCGAGGAGCGGCTCGATCCACGGCGCATCGACGGTGAGTCGGACGTCGCCGTCCACGCCGAGCTGAAGAGTGTCCCCATCGCGCCACAGGAGCGGGACCGCCGGGTCGAGGCGGGTGATCGTCGTCGAGCTCAGAGGGGACATGCTCCGATTCTGAGCACTGTCGGCGCCCCGTGGGGCGCCGACAGCGGATCCGTGGAGAACGTCCGGTGCTGCGCTGTGCTGTGGACGACGGGTCGGGGAGGAGCCAGGTTCAGACCGGGCGCTGGTCGCCGTCCGAGTCGTCGCCGTCCGGGCCCTCGCCGTTCGGGCCCTGGCTGTCCGGACCCTCGCCGTCTACCGCGTCACCGCGAAAGTCGTCGCCGTCAAGAAGACGGGCGAGCGCCTCATCGAACTCGTCCGCGACCGGCTCCTCGCCGCGGGCCTGCGCCTGCAGGCGCGAGATCAGCGCCGACGGGTCGTCGATGTCGGATGCCTGCGGCATGAGGTCGGGGTAGTCCCACAGCGAGTCGCGAGCGGCCGTCCCCACGGCATCCGTGATCGCCAACCACATCGCCGAGGCCTCGCGAAGGCGACGCGGCCGGAGCTTGAGGCCGACCAGCGCGCCGAGCGCGTCCTCCGCCGGGCCACCGGCGGCACGGCGCCGACGGGCGGCCTCGGCGATACGTGCGCCGTCGGGCAGGCGTGACGTGGCCTGTGCGGTGACGACGTCGACCCAGCCGTCGATCGTGGCGACGAGGTTCTCGAGCCGCGCGAGCGCCTCGCGCTGCGCCTCGGTCTGCACGGGAAGGAGCGCGCCGCCCTCGATCGCGGCCCGCAACTCCTCGGGGTTCGAGGGGTCGAGACGGCTCGCGACGTCTTCGAGCGCGTCGACGTCGACGGTCACCCCGCGGGCGAAGTCGGTGATCTGCGCCATGACGTGCAGGTGCAGCCACTTCGCGTGGCGGTACAGACGTGCGTAGGCGAGTTCGCGGGTCGCCAGGTAGAGCGCGATCTGGTCTTCCGGGATCTCGAGTCCCTCGCCGAAGGCGGTGAGGTTCTGCGGGATCACGGCCGCGGTACCGGCGGGCAGCACGGGGATGCCGACGTCGCCGCCCGAGACGACCTCGAGCGAGAGGTTGCCGAGCACCTGTCCGAACTGCGCGGCGAAGACCGAGCCACCGAGGCCGCGCATGAGCTTGCCTGCGCCCTGCACGATCTCGCGCATGTCGTCGGGAACCTGCGTGTCGAGAGCGGTGGTGAGCGCATCGGCGATGCTCGTCGACACGGGGCCGGCGATCTCCTTCCACACCGGCAGCGTCGCCTCGACCCATTCGCCGCGCGTCATCGCCTTCGGGCTCTCCGCGAGCTCGGAGATCGTCGTCGCCTCTCCCAGCCACAGGTTCGCGAGGCCGAACGCATCGACGAGCGAGGTGCGCGAGCCGTCGCTGATGCCCTGCCCGTCGCGGTTGGCGATGTGCAGAGCCTGGCGCAGCGCGTTGTCCCAGGGATCGCCGCCGAAGGCGCCCTGCAGCTGCGACATGATCGTCTGCATCATGGCCGGGTCGAGCGAGAAGCCCTCCATGCTCCCCAATGCGTCACGCAGCTCCTGCGGGTCGATGTCGCCGGCACCCTGGCCGGACATCATGCGCCGCAGGAACTCCTGGAAGTCCTCGGGGGTGGGTTCGTTGTCTGCCATGTCGCTCGCCCTCTCAGCACGCCTATAGCCGTGGGATCTACGCTAGTCACAGAGACAGGTGCGCGACCCGCTTCGCTGTACGCCGCTCGCGAACGACGGAGGAACAACTGTGGATCGAACCCGGTCTGGGAGAGTCGGACTGGGCGTCTGGGCGCTGCTCATCGCATTGATCGCGCTCGTGGTGCTGACGTTCCTGCCCACCCCCTACGTCATCCAGCGACCGGGTCCGGTGTACAACACGCTCGGCACTGCGGCGGATGCCGATGGCGAGCAGGTGCCCCTCATCAGCGTCGACGGTGCGGACACCTACGAGACCGGGGGAGCACTCGACCTCACCACGGTGCAGGTCGTCGGCAACCGCGAGCGCACGCCGAGCTGGTTCGAGCTCGCGCTCGCCTGGACGGATTCGTCCCGTGCCGTGGTGCCGCTCGACTCGGTCTTCCCCGAGGGCGTGACCACCGAGCAGCGCGACGAGCAGAACGCGACGCTCATGGTGGACTCGCAGCACGAGGCGACCGCGGCGGCGCTCGGAGAGCTCGGATACGACACGGGCGCCCAGGTCGCGGTCGTCGGCACGATCGAGGGCTCGCCCGCCGACGGAGTGGTGCAGGCGGATGACGTGATCACGGCGATCGACGGGGTGGACGTCACATCGGCGAAGCAGCTGCGCCAGGCGATCCAGGACGCGGAGGGAGCGGACGTCGCCCTCACGATCGAGCGTGCGGGAGCCTCGCAGCAGGTCGTGCTCACCCCCGAGAAGAGCGTCGACAACGGGACGACCACCTGGCTCGTCGGCGTCACCCTGCGCACCGATTACGACTTCCCGATCGACGTGTCGATCCAGCTCGACAACGTCGGCGGGCCGAGCGCCGGCATGATGTTTGCGCTCGGGATCATCGACACGCTCACCCCCGGCGAGCTCAACGGCGGTGAGAACGTCGCCGGCACCGGGACGATCGAGGCCGACGGCACGGTCGGTCCGATCGGCGGCATCCGTCAGAAGCTGTATGGCGCGAGGGATGCCGGTGCGGACTTCTTCCTCGCCCCCTCGGCGAACTGCGACGAGGTGGTCGGGCACGTCCCCGACGGGCTCACCGTGATCAGCACGTCGACGCTCGAGGAGTCCGTCGGCGCGCTCGAGGTGATCGCCGGCGGCGGAGACGTCAGCACGCTGCCGGCCTGCAGCCTGTCCTGAAGGACGTCGGTGCGCGGGCGATGATGCGTCCACCGTGTCAGGAACAACGGTGGGGCAGGGACCTGGGTGATCGAGGCGATCGCCGGCTCACGGTGAGTTCCGCGACGCCGCGAACTCGTGCGGACCAGCGTTGTGCCTGGAGGCAGGCGCATCTGGGGTCCGGTGGGGATCACGGTGGCGCCGCTGATCACAAAGCCCGCATGGGCGCGGTCGCCGGATGGCGACGGTCCGGCGTGGCTGTCGGCCGTCCGCGACAGGGTCGCTCGTCACACCGACGTCCTCTCGTCGCTCACGATCGGCGACGATCGGATCGTCCTCTTCTCTCTCGACGATCCGCGGCCGGAGACGACGGTCGAACGGTCCCGCCTCGTGGCGGATGTCGCGGACATCATCAGCGGACGCATGGGATGACGTGACCTCCCCGTGACCTGGCTCGGAGCCGCCTGGCAGAATGCCGTGCCTAGGATGGGAGCGTGACCTCGACCTCAGCCCCGAACCCGGCCACGCCCCGAACATCCCGTCGCATCTTCAGCATCTCGCTGGTGATCATCGCGGCACTGATCGCGGCATTCTTCGTCTTCGCCTCGCTCTTCACCGAATTCCTCTGGTTCGACCAGCTGGGCTTCTCCTCGGTGCTCACGACGCAGTGGTTCGCCACCGCGATCATGTTCGTGGTGGGCTTCCTCGGAATGGCGGTGCCGCTGTTCGTCACGATCCAGCTCGCCTACCGGCTGCGCCCGGTGTACGTGAGGCTGAGCTCGCAGCTCGACCGCTATCAGGAGGTCATCGAGCCCCTGCGTCGCCTCGCGATGTGGGGCATGCCGATCTTCTTCGGGCTCTTCGCCGGCTTCTCCGCCGCCAGCCAGTGGAAGACCGTGCTCATGTGGATGAACGGCGTCGCCACCGACACCGTCGACCCGCAGTTCGGCATCGACACCGGCTTCTACATGTTCGCGATGCCGTTCTACTCGATCCTGCTCGCGTTCGTCTCGGCCGTGCTGCTGCTGAGCCTGCTCGTCACCGCGCTCGTGTCGTACCTCTACGGCTCCGTGCGCATCGGCCAGGGCGAGCTGCGCATCTCCAAGCCCGCCCGCATCCAGCTCGCGGTCACCGCCGGTCTCTACATCCTCGTGCAGGCGGTCAGCCTCTGGCTCGACCGCTACAAGACACTCGTCGCCCCCGACGACCGCATCACGGGTGCCGCGTACACCGGGGTCAACGCGACCATCCCCGGTCTCGGCATCCTCGCCATCGTCGCCGCGCTCGTCGCCGTGCTCTTCTTCGTCACGGCCGTCATCGGCCGGTGGCGCTTCCCGCTCGCGGCGACCGCGCTGCTGCTCGTCGCCTCGCTCGTCGTCGGCGTCGGCTACCCGTGGGTGGTCACCACCTTCCAGGTGCGTCCGAACCAGAACGCCTACCAGGCAGAGTTCTACCAGCGGAACATCGACGGCACGAAGGAGGCGTACGGGGTCGCCGATCTCGAGACCACGGCCTTCGAGGCGGCGACGGACGCCGAAGCCGGTCAGCTCCGCGAGGACGCCGAGACCACGGCATCCATCCGCATCGTCGACCCGGCCGTCATCAGCCCGACGGTCCGCCAGCTCGAGCAGTACCGCGGCTACTACCAGTTCCAGGAGAACCTCGACGTCGATCGCTATGAGATCGACGGCACCATGCAGGACACGGTGGTGTCGGTGCGCGACCTCGACATGGACGGGGTCGACGTCACCAACTGGAACAACCGCGTCGCGGTGTACACGCACGGCTACGGCCTCGTCGCCGCAGCCGGCAACCAGCGCACGGCCGACGGCGAGCCCGTGTTCCTCGAGCGCGGCATCCCGTCCTCGGGCTTCCTCACCGACTCCGAGAACTTCGAGCCCCGCGTGTACTTCGGCGAGTCCTCGCCCGAGTACTCCATCGTCGGCGGCCCTGAGGGCTCCGACCCGGTCGAGATCGACTACCCGCGCGGCAAGGACGGCTCGAGCGAGACGAAGACGACGTTCGACGGCGATGGCGGTCCCGCGATCGGCAACACCTTCACCAAGCTGCTCTACGCGCTGAAGTTCCAGTCCGAGCAGATCCTCTTCTCGAATCTCGTCAACGAGGACTCGCAGATCCTCTACGACCGCGACCCCAAGACGCGCGTGCAGAAGGTCGCCCCGTACCTCGAGCTCGACAGCGACCCGTACCCCAGCGTGGTCGACGGTCGCATCGTCTGGATCATCGACGGTTACACGACCAGCTCGACGTACCCGTATTCGACGAGTGTGAGCCTGGGCGACGCGATCGCCGACTCGAACGTCGCGTCGCCGACCCTGGCGATCGATGAGATCAACTACATCCGCAACTCGGTCAAGGCGACCGTGGACGCGTATGACGGTTCGGTCACGCTGTACGCCTGGGACGACGAGGACCCGGTCCTGAAGACCTGGCAGAACATCTACCCGTCGACGCTCAAGCCGATCAGTGAGATGTCGGGCGACCTGATGAGCCACGTCCGGTACCCGACCGACTTGTTCAAGGTGCAGCGCGACGTCCTCGGCACGTACCACATCGACACGGCGGCGTCCTTCGCTCAGCAGGACAACCGCTGGCAGACGCCGAACGACCCGCGCAGCGACGCCGTTCTGCAGCCGCCGTACTACCTGACGATGCAGATGCCGGGTCAGGAGTCGCCGCGATTCTCGATGTTCTCGACCTTCATCCCGTCGTCGCAGGGCGGCAGCAACCGTGATGTGCTGATGGGGTATCTGGCGGTGGATTCGGATGCCGGGTCTGAAGCGGGCGTGAAGGCCGAAGGCTACGGGCAACTCCGGATGCTGGAGATCGACACGGACACCACGGTGCCCGGTCCCGGCCAGGTGCAGAACACCTACAACTCCGACACCGCAGTCGTGCCGCAGCTGAACCTGCTGCAGCAGGGCGAGTCGCAGGTGATCTACGGCAACCTGCTGACGCTCCCTGTCGGTGGCGGTCTGCTGTACGTGCAGCCCGTGTACGTCCAGTCGTCCGAGGGCACCAAGCTCCCGCGCCTGCAGAAGGTGCTCGTGGCCTTCGGCGACAAGGTGGCCTTCGAGGACACCCTCACCGAGGCCCTCGACTCGCTGTTCGGCGGCGACGCCGGTGCCACCGGCGGCGACGACGGCGTGGAGCCGACAGAACCCGACCCCGACACGGGGGAGGTGTCGCCCGAGCCGACCACGCCGACGGATGCTCAGGCCGAGGCCCTCGCGGCTGCGTCCCAGGCTCTCGCCGATCGCGAAGCCGCACTGAAGGAGGGCGACTTGACCGCCTTCGCCGAAGCGGACGAGCGGCTCACCGACGCGGTGAACACTCTGCTCGAGCTCGATGCGGCTGAGGGCGAGTGATCGTTCCTCTCTGACCTGGAAGGGCGTCCCGCAAGGGGCGCCCTTCCAGGCTTCCTGGGGCGTGGTCCCGGCCGGGCGGCGCGCGCGACACGCCCGGGTTCACCTGTGGTTCACCCTCGATTCGCCCGCTCCGCAATCGCGTGTTAGGCTATTCAACGTGCCGCGGGGTGGAGCAGTTCGGTAGCTCGCCGGGCTCATAACCCGGAGGTCGCAGGTTCAAATCCTGTCCCCGCAACAAATGAAAGGCCCTTTCCAGCGTGTCGCTGGAAAGGGCCTTTCGCATTCCCGCTGTGCATCAGCGCGGTGAGACCGACGATCCTGCGTGAGACCGGCACCGCGCGCGATGAGTCCGAGCAATCTGCGCGAGACCGATGCGCAGACGGTCGGGTTCGTGCCGATTCGTCGGTCTCACACGAGCCTGTCGGTCTCGCCCGAGCCTGTCGGTCTCACAGCAGCTCGTTGGTCTCACGTCAGCTCGTTGGTCTCACGTCAGCTCGCTGGCCTCGCGCCGACTCGTCGCGGGTGCCAGGAACGCCCAGGGGGTGCCCGTACGCTCCGACTATGGCCATCGAGCACGGAACCGAACCGCGAACGGATGCCTCGCCGAGACGACCGGCGCGCGTCGCGGGGATGATCATCGCGCTCGTCGCAGCTGCCGTGGTCGTCCTCCTGCTGTCGTGGCCGCAGTCCCTCGGTGCGCAGCGCCTGCCGGGTGTCGCCCAGTTGATCTCGTTCCGTGGCGTGCTGGCGGCCGGGTTCGGGGCTGTGGCGGTGATCGTCGGCATCGTCGCTTTGATCCGACGCCGGCGGCGACCGGTCATCGCCCTGACACTGGCTGTCACGCTGGCCGGCGGTGCTGCGGTCAACGGGGGAGTGCTCGCGGCTCGCGGCCCGGGAAGCGACGCGCTGCCGGGCGGTGACCTCGTCGTCATGGTCTGGAACACCCAGGGCGGCGCAACGACTCCCGAGGAGATCGCCAGGGTCGCGGCGGAGGTGCATGCCGACGTGGTCAGCCTTCCCGAGACCGATGAGGACGCGGTCGCCGAGGTCGCGCGTCTCCTCGCCGAGGACGGCATCGACATGACCCCGCACACGGTGGGCGATCGATGGGAGATCCCGACGTCCCTGCTGGTCGCCGAACGGCTCGGTGACTACCGCCTCGATCGCGGGGCCGGTTCCACTCCCGGACTCCCTAGCGGCGTCTGGCGGAAGACGGCTGGCGACGGCCCAGCCACCATCGTCGCGGCGCATCCGCTGCCGCCGCTTCCCACGATGATGGGCGAGTGGAAGGACGGACTCGAGTGGATCGCCGGGATCTGCGATTCTCCGGATGCCGTCGTCGCCGGCGACCTCAATGCCACGCTCGATCACCTCACCGGCCTGGGAACCGACGGTCACCTGATCGGCGGATGTGATGACGCCGCGTCGAGTGCGGGGGGAGGCGCCGCTGGCACCTGGCCGTCGACCGTCCCGGAGTGGGTCGCCGCACCGATCGATCACGTGCTGCACGGTGCGGCCTGGCGCAGCGCGGGGGTGCAGACTCCCGACACCCGCTCAGGCGGCAGCGATCACCGGCCGATCGTCGTGGTCCTGGATCGGCGCTGAAGCCGCTCTCGGTCAGGCGCCCTCGTTCAGGCAGGCGACCATCGTGCGCAGCATCCTCCGCGCGGCATCCTGCTCCTCGGAGGAGAGCCCCGACAGCATCCGCAGTTCCACCGTGCGCACGGCCGCCGTCGCCTCGGCGAGCAACTGCTCTCCGCTTGGCGTCAGCCGCGTCGGAATCGCCTTTCCGGATGTCGGAGTGGAGGCGCGCGAGACCTGACCGTCGCGCTCGAGGCTCTGCAACAGGACGTTCATCGACTGCCTCGTCACGAACGCCCCACGGGCGAGGTCCGAGTTCGAGAGGCCGGGGCGCTGCGCGAGGAGCTCGAGACAGGAGTAGTGGGTGATGGTCATCCCGAGCGGCTTCAGTGCCCGTTCCATGGCAGCCCTCAGGGCTGCGGACGCCTCTTTCAGCAGGTATCCGAGCGAAGTGTCGAGATCGATGCGTGCGGCCTCTTGACTCATGTCAGTAGTCTGACATACTCTTCATGTCAGATAACTGACACATTGAACGAAAGGCACGCTCATGCCCGTCACCGGACCCGACTTCCTCTCCCTTCAGGTGGGCGACCTCGCCGCCTCCCAGGCCTTCTACGAGAACTACCTCGGCCTGGTGCGCTCACCGGCCGGACCGCCGCACGCCGTGGTGTTCGACACGCATCCGATCGCGTTCGCGCTCCGCGACATCGTTCCCGGCACCGACCTCGCCTCGGCTGATCACCCCGGCATCGGCGCGGCGATTTGGCTGCATGCCACCGATGTCCAGGAGATCCACGATGCGCTGGTCGCCGACGCGCACACGATCGTGTCGGAGCCGATCGATGGCCCCTTCGGGCGGACGTTCACCTTCGCCGATCCGGACGGCTACCGGATCACGCTGCACGACCGGGCCTGACCGGAACGCACCCGCGACGCCGGCGATAGGGGAGGATGGTCGCATGCCTGAGAACGCCTCCATCGCTGTCGCCGTGTGCCAGTTCGCTCCGACCGCGTCGCGCGAGGGCAACCTCGAGCGCATCGCCGGTCTGGTGGCCGAGGCGGCCGCCCGAGGCGCACGACTCGTCGTGCTTCCCGAGTACTCCAGTTACTTCGTCACCCCGATGGACGAGACCCTCGCGGCGAACGCGGAACCGCTCGACGGCCCCTTCGTCTCGACCCTCACGGCTCTCGCGGCCGACCATGCGGTGGTGATCGTGGCCGGCCTCGTGGAGAGCGCATCGGATGCCGACCGGGTGCGCAACGCCGTCGTCGCGGTCCGCGGCGACGGCGTGCTCGCGGTGTACCGCAAGCAGCACCTGTACGACGCCTTCGGGCAGACGGAGTCCGACTGGATCGAACCCGGTGACGTGGGGGGCGCTGCGGTCTTCGAGGTGTCCGGCATCCGCTTCGGACTGATGACCTGCTACGACCTGCGCTTCCCCGAGGTCGCCCGCACCCTCGTCGACGCGGGAGCGGACGCGCTCGTCGTCCCCGCGGAGTGGGTGCGCGGACCGCTCAAGGAGCATCACTGGACGACGCTGCTCGCCGCTCGAGCCATCGAGAACACCGCGTTCGTCGTGGCGGCGGATCACCCGGCCCCGATCGGTGTGGGGCACTCGCAGGTCATCGATCCGCAGGGTGTCGTGCTGGCCGGCGTCGCGGCGGACGAGGGGATCGCGGTCGGTGTCGTGGACCGGGCGACGCTCGAGCGCGTCAGGGCGGTGAATCCCTCACTGCGGGTGCGCCGCTACGCGGTCGTTCCGCGCTGAGCGCATCAGTCGCAGTCCGCGGTCACACCGCCAGCGTGGCCAGTCGGCCCGCGGCCTCTTCGAGGACCTCGACCCGCTTGCATGCCGCGAAACGTACGAGCCCCGAGTACTCGTCGACCCTTTCCGCGGAGAGGAACGCGGTGATCGGGATCGCCACGACGCCGGCCCGGTGGGGGAGCGCACGGCAGAACGCGGCGGCATCCGCCCCTCCGAGCGCCGTCGCATCGGCGATCGTGAAGTAGCCGCCCTGAGGTGCGTGCACCGTGAATCCGGCGGCGCGCAGGCCTGCGCCGAGGATCTCGTGCTTGCGGGCGAGGGTCGCCGCGGCGTCGGCGAAGAACGCATCCGGAAGCCGCAGCCCGACGGCCACAGCGGGCTGGAACGCCGAGCCGTTGACGTAGGTCAGATACTGCTTGATCGTGAGCACGGCGGTGATCAGGTCGGCGGGTCCGTGGATCCATCCGATCTTCCACCCGGTGGCGGAGAACGTCTTGCCCGCGGACGAGATCGTGAGCGTCCGCTCGGCCGCGCCCGGCAGAGTGGCGATCGGCACGTGCGGCGCGGCGAACGCGAGGTGCTCGTAGACCTCGTCGGTCACGATCACCGCATCGTGCAGGTGGGCGAGGCGGACGATCTCTTCGAGCACCTCGCGACCGAACAGCACACCGGTCGGGTTGTGCGGGTCGTTCACGAGGATGAGACGGGTGCGGTCCGTCACGGCATCCGACAGTCGGTCGAGATCGGGCTGGAACCCGGGCGCGCGCAGCGGCACGGTCACGAGCGTGCCGCCGGCGAGTGCGACCGCCGCGGCATAGGAGTCGTAGTACGGCTCGAAGACGACGACCTCGTCGTCCGGTCCGTCGATGAGGGCGAGCAGCGTCGAGGTGAGGGCCTCGGTGGCTCCGGCGGTGACGATGATCTCGGTGTCGGGGTCGACATCGAGACCGTAGAAGCGCTGCTGGTGCTCGCTGATCGCCGCCAGCAGATCGGGGAACCCGCGCCCCGGCGGGTACTGGTTGACCCCTGCGGAGATCGCCTCTCGCGCGGCCTCGAGAACCTCGGCCGGTCCGTCCTGATCGGGGAAGCCCTGCCCCAGGTTGATCGCCCCGGTACTCGCCGCCAGGCCCGACATCTCTGCGAAGATGGTCGGGGCGACACCGCCATCGGCGGAGAGAAGACCTGCACCGGCTGCCGTGCGCGTCCACGCACCGGGAATGACACTCATGAAGAACAGGCTAAGGCCATAGGCGAAACTCACCTTCGCCATAAGAAACGCACAGACACGGGAGTCATTCTGAAGGGGCGTTGCTGAAGGAGCAGACCATGAACGAAGACAACACCCAGGACAACACGGCATCCGCGTCGACCGACGCCACGCCGTCCACCGATGCCGCACAGTTCGTCGACCGTTCGACGACGGACGCCGCCGCCCAGACCTCCGGCCCCGTCGCGCCCGCGCCCATCGCGGATGCTCCGGTGCTCACGACCGGCCACGAACTGCCGCCGACCTTCGCCTCGGCGCCGACCGCCCCGGTCGCACCGCAGCCGAGCTGGGGGCAGCCGACGGCCGCACCGACCGCGACCTCGACGGGTGCCGCGTTCGGTCTGCACACCGGTGCCCCGCAGGCACAGCCGTTCGCCACACCGCAGGGCTTCGACGCCGCAGGCGTGGACGCCGGCACCGCGAAGGTCAAGGGTGAGCGTCCCAAGGGCGTCAAGCTCGCGGCTATTGTCGTCGCCGCGGCCCTCGTCGGCGGCGTCGCCGGCTTCGGCGGTGGAGCCATCTTCAACGGCCTCGGCGGCACGCCCTCGACGGGCGTCGCACAGGGACCCGAGACGGTGACCGTGAACAACCCCGGTTCCGTCAACGAGACGACGGCCGTCGCCACCGCGGCTCTGCCGTCGGTCGTGACGATCGAGGTCTCGGGCTCCACCGAGGCCGGCAGCGGATCCGGCGTGATCATCAGCGACGACGGCTACGTGCTCACGAACACGCACGTCGTCACCCTCGGCGGTGAGGTCGCCGATCCGACGATCAGGGTCACTGCATCCGACGGCAAGATCTACGACGCCACGGTCGTCGGCACCGACCCGATGTACGACCTCGCGGTGATCAAGCTCACCGATGCATCGGGGCTCACGCCGATCACGTTCGCGGACTCGTCGAAGCTCAACGTCGGCGACACCACGGTGGCGCTGGGCGCACCTCTCGGACTGTCGAACTCCGTCACCACGGGTATCGTCAGTGCGCTGAACCGCAGCATCCAGATCGCCTCGTCCGCGCTCCCCGAGTCGTCCTCCGAGGACGCACCGCAGGAAGAGCAGAGCCCCGAGGACGGCCAGTCGAGCCCGTTCCAGTTCGACCTCCCGGGCAACACCACCCAGTCCACGGCCGACACGATCTCGATCGCGGTGATCCAGACCGACGCGGCCATCAACCACGGCAACTCGGGTGGCGCACTGGTCAACAGTAAGGGCGAGCTGATCGGCATCAACGTCGCGATCGCCAGCTCCGGGAGCTCCGAGGAGTCCGGCTCGATCGGCATCGGCTTCGCCATCCCCTCGAACATCGCCGAGCGCGTCTCGCAGGAGATCATCGCCGACGGTTCGGCGACCCATGGCCTGCTTGGCGCTTCCGTGCAGGATGCGGCTTCCGTCGAGGGCTCCGATCAGGCGGGTGCGTACATCGCCGCGGTGACCGACGGCGGCGCGGCGGCCGGGGCCGGGCTCAAGGCCGACGACATCGTCACCGAGTTCAACGGCGTGCCGATCACCAACGCCAGCGACCTCACCGCCCAGGTGCGCGCCGCTGCCGCCGGCAGCACCGCGACGCTCACGTATGTTCGCGGCGGCAAGCAGTACGAGATCGAGGTCGACCTGGGGTCGCTCTCCTGACACACGCCACGCGCGTCGACGGACGCCACCCCGCGATAGGCTCGCGGGGTGGCGTCCTTCTCTTTCGGCTCCGGCAATGCGGCCAAGCTGCTCCGGATCCCGCTGTATGCCGCCGGTCGCCTCGGTACCGCGATCGTCCCGCGGGGGACCCGCTGGGTGTTCGGGTGCGGAGCGGGGGTCGGAGACGGCGCGCTCGCGCTGCAGCGGCTCGCCGCAGCGGAGGGTCATGACACGATCTGGCTCACATCGACCGACCGGGAACGGCGCGATGCCGCCGCGCTCGGCATCCGCACCGTCCCCAAGCACGGTCTCCGCGGCTGGTGGCAGACGGCGCGCGCGGGGGTCCTCGTGGTGACGCACGGCCTCGGCGACGTGAACCGCTACGCGAACGGTGGCGCGTTCCTCGTGCAGCTGTGGCACGGCATCCCGCTCAAGCGCATCGGACTGGACTCGCCCGCGACCACCCAGGTGCCCGACGTGCCGGGCTCCGGCGTGCTGCGTCGGATCGTCGCGATCCTCTATCGCGGTGCGGCGCAGCGCATCCGCGTGCTCCCCGCCGCATCGCACCGCTCCCGAGGACGCCTCGAGTCGGCGTTCGGTCTGGGCAGCGACCGCGTCGTCGTCACGGGTGAGCCCCGCGTCGACGTGCTCTCGGCCGGGCGGCCCGAGGAGCGGCGGGCGACGGCATCCGCCCTGCTCGCCGACGTCATCGACGGGATCCCGTCCGGGGCGCGGACGATCCTCTACGCGCCGACCTGGCGCGATGGCGCCGCAGACCCTGCGGTGCCGTCGGCCGCCCAGTGGGTCGAGATCATCCGGGCGTTGGAAGCGACGGACTCGGTGCTGCTCGTGCGCTCCCATCCGCTCGGTGCGGGCGCGTACACTCCGCCGCTGCCGAGCAGGCGCGTGCGGATGCTCGGCTCCGATGTGCTCCCGGACGTCACACCGGTGCTCCCTGCGGTCGAGGTGCTCGTCACCGACTATTCGTCGCTCGCCTACGACGTCGGACTCCTCGGGATGCCCGTGCTGTATCTCGCCCCCGATGTCGAGGAGTACGCCCGCACGCGGGGGTTCTACGGAGGGTACGGGGAGGTCGCGGGCGCCGATGCCGCCCGGAGCTGGGACGACCTGATCGCTCAGCTGCGCGGGATCCTCGACGACGAGCGCGCCTACGCCGAGCGGGCCGCCCGCTCCGCCAGGCTGAGTGAGACGATGCACGCGTTCCGTGACGGGGGCAACACCCGTCGCGTGTACGACGTGATGCGAGCGCGGGGCGTCCCCGCGCCGGAGGGAGCAGCATGACCACCGCCCGGATCGATGAGGCCGCGCAGCGGCTGGTCATCTCGGGTGCGGGAGCCACGCCCGCCTCGGCCGTCCTGGACGGACCCCGTGCACGGGTGGAGGCTCGTCTCACCGGGCGAGGGAAGACCTGGAAGGCGACGTTCGCCCTCGAAGCGTCGCGCTGGGGCGGACCGCTTCTGCCGCTGCCCGCGGGTGAGTACGAACTGCGCATCGCCGATGTCGACCTCTCTGCCGTCGAGATCCCGGCCACGCTGCTTCCGGGCCTGCGCATCGCGGCCTCGGGAGCCGGCGTGACGATCTCCGCCCCGGTCGACCCCGTGTATGAGACGGTCGAGGGACAGGCGACGCTCGAGGGCCGCTATGTCGCCCAGGCCGGTGGCACGGAGAACGCGGTGTTCTTCGAGAGCTTCTACGGCCGCACCGTCGGCTGCAATCCGCAGGCGATCGATCGGGTGCTCGCGACCGAGGCGCCGTCCGTCAGGCGCTATTGGAGCGTCGCCGATCTCTCGGTCGCCGTGCCCGAGGGCGCGATCGCCGTGGTCGAGGGCAGCCCCGAGTGGTGGCGTGCGCGGGCCGCCGCCCGGCTGCTCGTCGTGAACGACTGGCTGCGTCGTCGATTCGCGCGCAAGGCCGGTCAGAAGGTCCTGCAGACGTGGCACGGCACACCTCTGAAGCGTCTCGCGCTGCATCGCCCCGGCTTCGACCCGCGGCGCATGGCGGCGGTGGTCAAGGAGTCGCGCCGCTGGGACGTCCTGCTCGCCCAGAACACCTACTCCGAGCGCATCCTCCGCAAGGCGTACGCGTTCTTCGGCCGGCCGATCTGGGTCGAAGGATATCCGCGCAACGACGCTCTGCTCACCGGCGACGCCGGAGCCGTGCGGGCGGCACTCGGCATCGGCGACGACGAGCGCGTCCTGCTCTACGCTCCGACCTGGCGCGACGATCGCGCCGAGATGGTGGACTTCGTCGATCCGGAGGAGCTCGCGCGTCGGGCGGACGCCGTCGTGCTCGTGCGCGGTCACTCGCGAACGATCGACACCGGGCGCGATCGGGCGGGGGCCCGTGTGATCGACGTCACGGGGTATCCCGAGACGGCTCGCTTGCTGCTCATCGCCGACGCTCTCATCACCGACTACTCCTCGGTGATGTTCGACTTCAGCGTCACCGGTCGACCGATGTACTTCCTCGTCCCCGATCTCGACCACTATCGCGGGCAGCTGCGCGGGTTCTACTTCGACCTCGCGGCCAGGGCTCCCGGCCCGCTCGTGCGTTCGCAGGACGAACTCGCCACCGCGCTCGCCGACGACGCGCACGAGGAGCGGTACGCCGAGCGCTATGCGGCGTGGCGCGCGCAGTTCAACGCGCGCGACGACGGGCACGCCGCTGAGCGTGTCGTCGCGCGCATCCTCGACCAGGGATATCTCACCCGCTGACCGGGCTTAGGGGAGCGGTGTGTTGCGGGTGCCCAGTCGCGACGCGTCGACCGTGTCACGTGCACCGCTCAGCACCCCGCGGAGGAAGCCGATGCCCCAGGCGAGGTGCATGGTCGGCATCGCGACGGCGGTCCACAGCCGTCGGCGCAGTCCGCCACCGGCGCGGGCCGACACGACGAGCACCAGCAGAACGTACAGAGCGAGCGGCCCGTAGAGCACGACCGAGACGATCGCCGACAACAGCCCCGAGATCACTCCGGTCAGCTGCAGCACCGCGGCCACGAGCGCGAGGGCGACGAGCACGAGCAGGGCCGGTGGTGCGAAGAAGCGGATGCCGTTGCTGCGGCCGAACCGACGAACGAGCTCACCGCGCCATGCGCCGGTGGCGCGGAACTGCCGTGCGAGCTTCAGCCAGCTCTCGCGCGGCCAGTACGTGACGGCCAGCTCCGGGTCGAACCACACGAGGTGACCGGCCTGTCGGATGCGGAGGTTGAGTTCCCAGTCCTCGCCGCGTCGGATCGATTCGTCGAACAGGCCGACCTCGTCGAGGACCTCGCGTCGCATCACTCCGAGGTATGCGGACTCGGCTTCGCCCTCCGGTGCACCGCCGTGATAGGCCCCGCCGCCGAGGCCGACGGGGGAGTTGTACAGACGGGCGACCGCCGTCTGGAACGGAGTGCGGCCCTCGGCCCGCATGACGCCACCGACGTTCGCCGCGCCGGTGCGCTCCAGGGTCTGCAGAGCCCGAGCCGCATAGCCGGGGGAGAGCTCGGAGTGCGCATCGACGCGGATGATGGTCGCGTACCGGCTCGCTCGGATGGCGGCGTTGAGTCCCACCGGGATGTGCGCGGCGGGGTTGTCCACCAGCCGGATGCGCTCATCGGCTGCGGCGAGGCGCTGGGCGAGCTCGGTGGTGCCGTCGGTCGACGGACCGAGTGCGAGAACGAGTTCGGAAGGGACGTCGAGCCGTTGCGCGAGCACCGACCCCACGGCGTGCTCGAGATAGGCGCGCTCGTTGAGCACCGGCATCACGAACGACACTCCGGTCGGAAGCGCGGGGGTCTGTCGGTCGGGCACACGTCGATCATGTCATGGCGCGTAGCGCCGAGGCTGAGCCTCCGCGCACGGGAGGGGTCCGAACCCCGCGTAACGGTCGTGTCTCGTTCGGCCCGGAGACGGACACCGAGCCCGGGAGGGCGGGCATCCGCTGGGTACCCTGGAGGGATGGGTGCAGTGTCCGATGCGAAGAAGGCCTACCGTCTGCTGAAACGTGCGCTCGCCTCGCGTCGCGCGGTGCAGCGTGTGCGCAGACGACTCGCCCAGGTCGAGCCGCACCCGCAGGGACACTTCAAGATCGCGGTGTACTACGCCGACGGTGCCGTGAACATGTACCAGATGCGGCAGTGGTACCGTCCTCTCGCCGAGCTGTCGAAGCTCTGGCCCGTCGTCGTGATCTCGCGTTCCGCGACCGGCGCCGACAAGCTGCTCGACGAGGACGCTCCGCCCGTGGCCTTCGTGCCGACCGTGCGCGATCTCGAGAGGTTCCTCGCCACGCAGGATATCCGCGTCGTGCTCTATGTGAACCAGAACACCCGCAACTTCCAGATGTTCCGCTACGGACGCCGGTGGCACGTGTTCATCAATCACGGCGAGTCCGACAAGATGTACATGACCACCAACCAGTACAAGGCGTACGACTATGCCTTCATCGCAGGCCAGGCGGCGCGCGATCGACTCACGCGGACGCTGTGGAACTATGACGTCGACCGCCGCACGTTCGACATCGGGCGCCCTCAGGCCGACCACTACTCGGGTGAGCTGCCGTTCACTCCGGATGAGCGCACCGTCGTGCTGTACGCGCCCACCTGGGAGGGCGACCGCCCCAGCGCGCACTACGGATCGATCGCGACGCACGGGGAGGCGCTCGTCGCGGCGCTCCTCGCCACCGGACGTCACCGCGTCCTCTACCGGCCGCACCCCCGCAGTGGCGTGGTCGACGATGCGTACGGAGCGGCGCACCGACGCATCGTCGCGGCGATCGAGGCGGCCAACGCCGCAGACGGCACGGCGCAGCATGTCTATGACAACGGACCGGAGCTCGGCTGGCAGCTCGCCGCCGCCGACGTGGCCATCGTCGACATCTCGGCCATGGTGTACGACCGGCTGGCCGTCGGAAAGCCGCTCATGATCACGCGCCCGGTCGATGACCGGGCATCCGTCGACACCAGCGGCTACCTGTCGGACTGCGAATGGCTCGCCGCCGACCGTGCCGGTGAGATCGTCGCCGAGGTCGAGCGCGTGCGCGGCGACGAGGCGGCGATCGCGCGACTGCAGATGTGGGTGCAGCATTACTTCGGGGACACGACCCAGGGCGTCGCCACGGAGAAGTTCCACGGAGCGGTGGAGCAGCTCATGCAGAAGTGGGATCGCTGGCACGTCCACGAGATGGGGGCGATCCGTCCTGACGAGAACGATGACGCTGAGGAAGCCGACGAGGACGACTGACATGGAACTGCCGCTCACCCGGACCGTGTCTCCCCATGTCGACGTGCGCGAGCGCACCGGATCGACGAATGCGGATCTGCGAGCGCTCGCGGGGGACCTCCCGCACCTCGCGATCGTGCTCACCGACGACCAGACGGCCGGGCGTGGACGCCTCGATCGAGCCTGGATCGCACCCGCAGGCGCGTCGCTGGCGATCTCGGTGCTGCTGCGCGATCTGCCGGTCCCCGTCGACGCCCGAGGGTGGATCCCCCTCGCCGCCGGGGTGGCGATGGCCGATGCCGTGGCAGAGCAGCTTCCCGATCGCACTGTGGCCGTGAAGTGGCCGAACGACGTGCTGGCGGACGGGCGCAAGATCTGCGGGATCCTCGCGGAGGCGACGGAGGATGCCGTCGTGGTCGGCTCCGGGGTCAACACCGCGATGACCGCCGATCAGCTGCCGGTTCCGACGGCGACGTCGTTCGCGGTGCTCGGCGTCGAGGTCGATTCGGATCGGCTGATCGCGGGCTACGTCGGCCGCTTGGCGGAACTGATCACGGCGCTGGCCGCAGCCGGCGATGCGACCGCGAGTGGCCTGCATGCGCAGGCGACCGCTCGATGCGGCACGCTCGGGCTGGACGTCACGGTGTCGCTCCCCGGGGAGCGCGAACTCGCGGGCACGGCGATCGCGCTCGATGCCGAGGGGCGACTCATCGTCGTCTCGGACGGCGTCGAACACGCGATCTCCGCCGGCGACGTCGTGCACGTTCGGCCCGTCTGAGACTGACACGCCCGACCCGCAGCCGTCGTTGTCGGCGGTGCCGTGCACAATGGAGGGGTGACCCAGCCCGTGACTCTCGGCGGCCGGCCGACGATGCCTCCGCCCGGTGTGCCGGCGGAGGAGCTGTTGATCGCGAAGTTCCGTGGTCATGCGCGTCGGCTGTTCTGGTCGGCCGTCGTGCTGATCGGTGTCTTCGGCGCCACGGCCTACTTCTACAGGAATCTTCCCGCCCCGTTCGAGGACTGGCAGCTGCTGGGCGCGGCAGGAGCAGCCGTTCTCCTGCTCGTCATCATCCCGTACGTCGTCTGGTACTCGCGCACGGTCACCGTCACGACGCGACGGGTGATCGTGCGGCATGGGATCGGTGCACGCAACCGGCGTGAGATGTCGCACGCCCGCGGGTACACGATCGCCGTGCGTCGCGGCATCCTGCAGCGGATCTGGGGCGTGGGATCCATCACCCTCAGCAACGGCATCGATGAGCCGCTGCGGCTCGCGAACGTGCCGAATGTGACGCTGGTGCACGAGGCGCTCGCCGATCAGATCGAGGTGAGCCAGATCCTCGCGCATCGTGATGCCCAGTCATCGGGTGACCGCACCGGAGAGCTCTGAGCGTTCGCGTCATCCGTGTCGTCCACGTCTCCGCGTATGCGGAAGAATGGTCGTGACGAATGGAGGCGGCACATGGCGCTGCGCGTGGGCGTGATCGGTGGAGGTCAGCTGGCGAGGATGATGATCGCTCCGGCGGTCGAGCTCGGGCTCGATCTGCGAGTGCTCGCCGAGAGCGAGGGCATGTCCGCTCAGCTCGCCGCGACGGCCGTGGGAGACTACCGCGACCTCGAGACCGTGCGTGCGTTCGTCAAGGACGTCGATGTGGTGACCTTCGACCACGAGCACGTCCCACAGCACATCTTGCGCGCGCTGGTCGCCGACGGCGTCGCCGTGCACCCGGGACCCGATGCTCTGCAGTTCGCACAGGACAAGCTCGTCATGCGGGCTCGTCTCGCAGAGCTCGGCGTCCCCCAGCCCGATTGGGCCGCAGTGCACGACGTCGCGGAGCTGCAGGCCTTCCTCGATGAGCACGACGGCAAGGGGGTCGTGAAGACACCTCGCGGAGGCTACGACGGAAAGGGCGTGCGCGTCGTCCGTTCGGCCGATGAGGCGCAGGACTGGTTCGACGCGCTCGAGCCTGGTGATGCGCTCCTCGTCGAAGAGCTGGTCGCGTTCGTCCGTGAGCTCGCGCAGCAGGTGGCGCGCCGTCCCGGAGGCGACCTCGTCGCCTACCCCGTCGTCGAGACCGTGCAGCGCGACGGCGTCTGCGCCGAGGTCATCGCTCCCGCGCCGGCCGCATCGGAACGCCTGGTCGAGGTGGCCGAGAGCATCGGCCGCACGATCGCCGAGGGCGTGGGCGTCACGGGAATGCTCGCCGTCGAGCTCTTCGAGACCGACGACGAGCGCATCCTCGTGAACGAGTTGGCGATGCGTCCGCACAACAGCGGGCACTGGAGCCAGGACGGCGCGGTCACCGGACAGTTCGAGCAGCACCTGCGTGCCGTCGCGGATCTGCCCCTCGGCGCGACCACGCCGCGCGCGCCGTGGTCGGTCATGATCAACATCCTCGGCGGCCCCTCGGAGGGAACGCTGGGCGAACGGTTCCCCGCGGCGATGGCCGAGCACCCCACGGCGAAGATCCACACCTACGGCAAGTCGCCGCGGCCCGGCCGCAAGGTCGGTCACGTGAACGCCTCGGGCGACGAGCTCGACGACGTGGTGTATGTGGCGCGAGCCGCCGCCGCGTACTTCGAGTGAACGGCGGCGGGCCTTCGAGGTGTGCCGCTCGGGCGATCTCACAGTGCGAGACCGTAGCCTGTTCTGGTGACTGAGCCTCTGCATTCCTCCACTGCTCCTCTCGTCGGCGTCGTGATGGGTTCCGATTCCGACTGGCGCGTGATGGGCGACGCCTCCCAGGCGCTGACCGACTTCGGCATCCCGCACGAGGTCGAGGTCGTCTCGGCGCATCGCACTCCCGACAAGCTCATGTCCTATGCACGCGAGGCGCGTGCGCGCGGCATCCGCGTGATCATCGCGGGCGCCGGGGGAGCCGCACACCTCCCTGGGATGCTGGCGTCGATGACGGCGTTGCCTGTCGTCGGTGTTCCGGTGCCTCTGGCCTATCTCGACGGCATGGATTCGCTGCTGTCGATCGTGCAGATGCCGGCCGGCATCCCGGTCGCGACCGTCTCGATCGGCGGCGCGAAGAACGCCGGAATCCTTGCGGCGCGCATCCTCGGCGTCGCCGACGATGCGATCGCCGATCGCGTCGAGGCGTACGCCCGCGAGCTCGAGTCCCAGGTCGAGGCGAAGAACGAACGGCTGAAGGAGTCGCTGTGACCCTTGCGGCGCCCCGCTCCGCGGGGCGGCCGCTCGTCGAGACTCGGCCGATGAGGCATCCCGACGTCTCCGATCCGGGTGCGATGACGAAACGCGGCTGGTGGCTGGTCGTGCTGAACCTGCTTCTGCCCGGCTCCGCTCAGATCGTGGCTGGCAACCGCCGGCTCGGGCGCTTCGGACTGCGTGCGACCCTGCTCGCCTGGTTCCTCGTGATCGTCGGCATCGGACTCGCGCTGTTCGCGCGCCCGACACTGCTCTGGCTCACGGTCGGTGCCGGCTGGCTCTCGGGCGTCGTGCTCACGATCGTGCAGGTGCTCCTCGTCGGCTATGTGATCCTCTGGATCGTGCTCACGATCGACACCCTGAGACTGGTACGGCTGGTGCGAATTCCCGGCCTGTCGAAGTTCGCGGTGCCCCTGGTCGCGCTGCTCCTGTTGGGGCTCGTCGGCACGGGAACCGCCTATGCCGCGTCGTACGTGGGCAGCGCGCGCAGCGCGATCTCGTCCATCTTCGGCAACAGCGGGCCCAGCCTGCCGGCGGACGACGGCTACTACAACATCCTGCTCCTCGGTGCCGACAGCGGCGAGGGGCGCGATTCCATGCGCTTCGACAGCATCTCGGTGGTGTCGGTCAACGCCGAGACGGGTGCGGTGACCATCACCGGCATTCCGCGCGACATGCCGAACTTCCCGTTCGCCGAGGACAGCCCGATGCGGGACCCCGATGTCGTCGGATACGACTATCGCAACTACTTCGAGGGGCACAGCGATTCGACCTGCGGGTGGGGCGCGGGCATCAACCAGCTGACGAATGCCGTGCAGGTCTGCCGCAGCGATGAGGGCGCAGGCATCTATCCGGATGCTGTCGCTCAAGGCTCCAATCCCGAGGTCGAGGCCACGAAGGACGCCGCCGAGGGGATCCTCGGCATCAAGATCCGCTATTACGTGTTCATCGACATGAAGGGCTTCGCCGATGTGGTCGATGCTCTCGGCGGAGTGAAGATCACCGTGACCGAGCGACTGCCCAAGGGCGGACCGCCGCCGGGATCAGGTGCGCACGACGTCGATTCCTGGGCGATCGGGTGGATCGAGCCCGGTGAGCAGATCATGGACGGCGACACCGCGCAGTGGTACGCGCGCTCCCGGTACACGACGAGCGATTTCGATCGGATGCTGCGGCAGCGTCAATTGCAGGAGGCGATCCTCGCGCAGTTCACTCCGCAGGTCGTGCTGACCCGGTTCAACGAGGTGGCGGCGGCCGGGACCGCGCTGGTGAGTACGGATCTGCCGCAGGACAAGCTGCCGGAGTTCTTCGAGCTGCTCACCAAGGCGAAGGATCAGCCGGTGAAGACGATCGAGCTCACGCCCGACAACGGGGTGGCCGAGACGGATCCGGATTACGAGTACGTGCACCAGCTGATCCAGGATGCGCTCTATCCGCCGGAGCCGACGGCGACGCCGACACCGTGAGGTCGTTGCACCGATGACATGCCAAGGGCCCACGATCACCACCCGATCAATGAGGTGATGATCGTGGGCCTCCGGTGTTGGCACCGGATTGCCCAGACGGCGGTGACCGGAGGGGGAGGGATCACCGTCGTCCAGCCGATCCCCGCTCTCGCGAGGACCTGGTTCAGGAGGCCTTGCGCCGTGCGATGCCGACAGCCGTCAGCGATGCGCCGGCGATGAGAGCCGCAGCACCGCCACCGATCAGCCAGGGCGAGACGCTCCCACCCGTCGTGGCGAGTCCGGCGGCAGACGCGCCGGTCGCCTTCTCACCCGTGACCGTCGCCTCCGGGGCGGCTGTTCCCGTCTCGTGTCGCTCGGTCGACGGCTGCGCCGCGGGCGTTCCGGTCGTGACGGTTCCGCCCTCGCAGGAATCGGCGGACACCGTGACGGTCGCCGTGTACGAGCGCGAACCCGTGACCGCGATCGCGTACGTGCCCTCGCCATCCGATGACGGACTGAAGGTGACGGCCAGGCTCCCGTCATCCGCGGCGGTGTCGCCGGACACGGTCGCAGAATCGGCGTCCGTGCCCGAGACCGTCACGCCGACGGTCTCGGACGGCTGGAAGTAGCCGGCGTCGAATGCGACGGTCGACTCTCCACAGGTGTCGATGATCGGATCATCGACACTGGCGCCCGGCGGTTTCGCATACGGATCGGACGCGGCGTTCGCGGCGACGGGTGCAGAAAGCACCAGAGCGCCGACGGCAAGGCTGAGCACAGCCATCTTCTTCAGCATGTTTCTCCCCAGAAAGACATGCGGAATCGCTCCCGGTCACACCCCTGCGTCCGTGAGCGTGGGTCCCTCTCGTCCCCACGACGAGATATCACGAACCCAGTTATTCCCCAGTGCCAGCGACACTACATCATGCCTCGGCGATTGTCACGGGGTGCAGCGGATGTCCTGCCGATCGATGGCGACCTCCCGTACCAGGGGGGTGTGGCTGACCCGCGTGAGGCGATCACCGGCCCCCTCGCCCTGGAACTCCACCGTGATGGTCGTCGACTCGCCGGGGGCGAGGATCACCTCGTGCTGCACCGCGGTGCGGGTGCCGAGCAGTGCTGTCTGCACGCTCTCCTCCGCGCCGTCGCGGTCGATGCGAGAGGCCGTGGCACCCTCGGGCCCGTAGATCGCGATGAGGGTGCGGGTGGAACCCGCCGGCACGCCGTAGGCGCCGTCGGCCGTGACGTACGCGGGCAGCGCGGTGGCGGCATCCGGCGGCGCGTCGTTCGTCCAGGTGACGCGCACCTGTGTGGTCGGCTCACCTCGACAGACGCCCGTGGCCGTGGTGATCTCGGCATCCGCGTAGTAGTCCATCTTCCCGCCGGTCGTATCGTTGATGAGGACGCCGACGTGCGAGCCGGCGTCGCCGTCGCTGGGAAGTATCCCGCCGAGCGTCGTGCTCGCCAGGAACACCTGCTCGTCCTCATGTGCGCTCCAGATGCGGATGCGGTCGTCTCCGGCCGCGTCGGCGAGGGCGCCGAGCAGCTTCTGAGGGTCCGCCGTCGAGAATGCGGCTCCGAGCATCCCGGCCGCCGCCTGCGCGAAGATCTCGTCCTGTGCCGCCGGATCCGGCACGGCCGCGTAGATCTCCGAGAGCAGCAACGAGACGACGTTGTCGCCGTCTGCGGTGAAGGGGCCGACGGCGACCGGGCCCGTGGCGTCGAGCAGATGCGAGGCCAATACTGCGTCGACGGCGATCACGCCATCGACCGCCGTGCCGAAGCGCTCCTGCCATCGAGTGGCGATCAGCGGAGCTGCTTCGGCGAAGTCGGGGATGCTCGTGATGTTCTGCAGATGGCGGCCAGGACCGTCTTCGAAGAGCGCAGTGGTGGATTCGCTCACCGGGAGCGGCGTCTCGAGCGCGGGGAAGTCTCTGGTGGATGCCTGCTGGGCGAGCGTGATCCGCCCACCTTCCGCGTGGATCAGAGCGATCGCGCCGATGATGCCGCCATCCGACCGGGACTCGGCGTTGTTCTGCATCGCGATGACGTAGTTCCGTGGGGCCTCTGCGCCGAGCATGGGCGGCAGCAGACTGGCCGCACCGTGCAGCGAGCCGACGACCGTGGCGGCTTGCGTCACGGCGGTGCGCAGTTCATCGACGGCCTCGGCGAGCGCAGGGAGCGTGGCCTCGGCGTCGATGCGCTGGGCACGTGTCTCTGCGGAGCTGAGAGTGGTCGCGGCATCCGAGAGCGGAGCCTCTGCTGCGGCGAACGGAGTGAGATCGATCGCGCCCGCGGAGAGCCCGAGGCTGGACAGATCGAGGCCGGTCGCGGTCTCGAGCACCGGGGCGAGCGCATCGGAGGCGACATCGTCGGCGATCGCCGAGATCTCGGAGACCGCCCGGAAGTTCGGGCCGATCCAGGGCAGCACCCCGAACGCCTGCCACACCGGGTCGGACGTCAGCGAGTGAGCGGATGCCGCGTGATGCTCGATCTTCTGAGACACGGTCTCCGCCTTCTCGAGGTCGCGGGAGGCGATCGCGGTCTTGAGCTGCGATGCCGAGGTCGCGACCTGCTGGAGGTCGGTGACGGCTCCGATGCCGCGGATCGCGACCCAGCCGACAGCGAGGATCAGCACGGTGATCAGCGTGCCGATGGTCCATCCGAGCCACCGGCGACGTGGGGGAAGGCGCCCGTCGCTCATGCGAGCATTCAAGCACGGGTGAGGCATATCGGCGAGGTGCGCGCGTGCTCGGGGCGGCGTCCGGGTGAGGTGTGCCGTGCCGACTACTCTGTGTGCATGGGAGCTCGTCTGCGTGTCGTACTGGATCAGCAGGTGAATGTCGTCGATCCGGATGTGGCTCTCGCGACGGTCGATCTGACCCGAGGGCTCATCGACACCGCGCCGTCAGGGTGCGCCGTCGAGGCGATCCTCCCTGCGGGCGCATCCGCCGATCTTCCGGGTCTCGCCGAGGAGCGCGTGCTCGGACTCGCGCGGCGTGAGCTCGCCGCATCCTGGCAGCTGGGCATCGCGCCGGGGGTCGGCGGAGGTCTGATCCATTCCGCCTCGCTGATGGCACCCCTGGTGCGCCATGATCGGGTGCACGACAACGACCAGACGACCGCGACGGTGTGGGATCTGCGCGCGTGGGAGTCGCCCGATCTGCTGCCCAAGTCGGTCGTCGCGTGGCAGCGCGCGATGCTGAAGCGAGCCGTGAAGCATGCGGATGCCGTCGTCGTCCCGACGCATGCCGTGGCGGCCAGGCTGGCGGACTCGACCAAGCTGGGGGATCGGATCCGGGTGATCCCCGGGGCGGCACCGCAGGGGTTCGTCGTTCCGCTCGATGCCGTGTCGCGCCGCGCGGCGCTCGCGCCGGCGGGTCGCTACGTCGTGCTCACCGGATCGGAGCGGTCGCTCGTCGAAGGGTTCCGCGCCGCGGCCGCCGCGGATGCGGACGCGCTCGTGCTCGATGCCCCTGAGGGTGCGGAGCCCCGCCTTCTCGATGTGGCAGCTGCCGCCGGACTGCCGGAGTCGCGCGCGCACGTGCGAGGCGCGCTGCCGGTCGAGGATCGTGCGGCCCTGTTCGCCGGTGCATCCGCCCTCATCGCGACGGGTGCGGAGACGGCCTGGCCCTGGCGGGTCATCGAGGCGATGACGCTCGGGGTTCCGGTGGTAGCCGTCGAGAGCGGTGTCCATCGCGATGTGATCGTGGACGGGGGAGCGGTGGTCGGCGTCGACGAGATCGCGGATGCCGTCGTCGACGCGGTGGGAGCAGGGGCACGGCGCCTCAGCGTTCTCGCCGCCGACCGCTCACGGGCGTTCTCGTGGATGAGTTCCGCCGAGCGGGTGTGGGGACTGCACGCGGACCTGTGAGAGGCGCTGCGCCGCCGGGAGCCTTGGTCAGGCGCGCATCAGCGCGACAGCATCCTTGCTGGGGCCATCGAAGCGGAGCTTGCCGTCCTGCAGAAGGACTCCTCGCTCGCAGAGGTCGGACACCATGTCGAGGTCGTGGCTGACGACGACCAGGGTCTTGCCCTGCTGGTGCAGCTCGCGGACTCGCGCGAGACACTTCTGCTGGAAAGGCTCGTCGCCGACCGAGAGGATCTCGTCGATGAGCAGCACGTCGAGCTGGGTGTGGATCGCGACGGAGAACGCGAGACGCAGGAACATCCCCGAGGAGTAGTGCTTGACCTCGGTGTCGATGAACTTCTCGATCTCGCTGAACTCGACGATGGAGTCGAACTGATCCTGTGTCTCCTGCTTCGACATCCCGAGGATGGCCGCGTTGAGGTAGACGTTCTCTCGCCCGGAGAGATCGGGGTGGAATCCCGCTCCGACCTCGATGAGCCCCGCCACGCGCCCTCGGGTCATGACCTTGCCCTCGTCGGGGCGGAGCACGCCGGAGATCATCTTCAGCATCGTCGACTTGCCAGAGCCGTTGAAGCCCAGCAGGGCGACGGATTCGCCCTCGCCGATCTCGAAGGACACGCCGTCGAGCGCTTGGAACTCGGAGGAGAGCGGCTTGCGCCGCATGGCGGCGACGAAGGTCTCCTTGATCGAGTGCGTGTGGCGCAGCTTGAAGTGCTTGTGGACGTCGTCGACGACGATGCGCGGCGTCGACGATTCAGAGGTCCTGGGCAAAACGACCCTCCAGGCGGCGGAAGACGGCCTCGCCGATGACGAGGATGAGGACGGACACAGCGAGCGCGATCAGGGCGTGGACCCATATCGAGGGGAGGGTCTCGCCGTTCGCGGGGTTCAGCGCGTGCCAGATCCCGTAGTGGAACAGCTCGACCGCGACGGTGATCGGGTTCAGCGCATAGAGCTGGAACAGCCAGTCCGGCACCTTGGTCGCGACCATCTGCCACTGGTACATCACGGGCGAAGCCCAGACCGAGATCATCACGATGATCTCGACGAAGCTCTGCGCATCGCGGAACGTCACGTTGATCGCTCCGAAGAGCATTCCGAGCCCGGTGGCCAGCAGCGCGATGATCACGAGGCCCAGTAGGAGGGCTGCCACTCCGACGAGAGTGGGCGTCCATCCGAAGAACAGCGCGATCACGACGACGACGACGATCTGCGGGACGGTGTTGATCGCTGCGACGAACGTGCTGGCGACGGGGAACATCTGCCGGGGGAAGTAGATCTTCTTGATCAACGCCGCGTTGTCGACCAGCGATCGGGTGGCGTTCTGGAAGGACTCGTTGAAGAACGTGACCGCCGTGATCCCCGACAGGAGGTAGATCGGATAGAAGTCGATGCTCTCATTCAGGCGAAGGAAGACGCCGAGAGCGAAGTAGAAGACGAGGAACTGGATCAGCGGCTTGACGTACGACCAGAGCCAGCCGAGCACGGAGCCCCGGTAGCGGATGCCGACCTCTTTGCGGACGATCAGGCTGAGCAGGTAACGACGTCGGAACACGTCGAAGAGACCGTTGGTTCCGCCGGGCTGCGCGAGCCTCTGGTCGGACGGCACCGATGTCTGGGACACGGCGGCTCCTCACCTCTTCCCGGCGCTCTCGGGCGAACGCCTCACCAATCATAGGTTGTCGCCGCTGATGGACCTGTGAAGGTGCGTGAGCAGGTGTGTCGGGGGCCGTTCAGACGCCCACCGGTAGGATCGACGCCGGTGCGCCTCTTCTCGGCCGCCGGACAGAAAGGCGATCGAGAACATGGCGTGGACCGAACTCGGCCTGGCGGTGCTCGGCGTGGCGGGTCTTGTTCTCGTACCCGGATTCGCGATCGCACTGGCTCTCGGCGCCCGTGGACTCACGGCGACCGCGCTCGCGATTCCCGCCGGTGTCACGGCGATCGTGCTGGCGTCACTGGGCGCACCCATGGTGGGCCTGGCATGGGGAGTGGTCCCGGTCGCGATCGTGGCCGCCGTGATCGCGGCAGTCGCGGTGGTCATCCGCCTCATGCCCTGGTACGCGCGAGATGCACTCGTCGCTGTGCCTCGCCTTGGACGGGCGGAGTTCCTCGCGCTGCTGGCTGCGGTCGTCATCGTCACGATTCAACTGCTGACGGTGATCGGGAACCCGGAGAACATCTCTCAGACCTTCGACAACATCTTCCATCTCAATGCGATCCGCTATGTTCTCGACACCGGCTCTGCATCGCCGCTGACGATCGGTGCGATGACGAGTGCGCCCACGGGAGGTCTGCCCTTCTACCCGTCCGGCTGGCACGCGGTGGCGTCTCTCGCCGTTCAGGTGACCAGCGTGTCCATACCCATCGCCTCCAATGCGGTGATGATCTTCTTCGCGGCGTTCGCATGGCCCGTGGTGGGACTCCTTCTCGTCAGGTCGCTTCTCGGAGCGGGCACGATCGTCACCGTGACCGCTCTCGCGGTGGGTGTCGCGATCCCTGCATTCCCCCTGCTCCTCCTCGAGTACGGGGTTCTGTTCCCGTACATGATGTCGCTGACCATGATCGGAGTGCCTCTGGCCATGCTCATCGCGGCGGGGACGAGATCGGGTTGGAAGGATCGCTGGCCTCTGATCGTCGCTGCGCTCGGGTCCATTCCCGCAGTGGCGATCTCCCACCCGGGCGGCTTCGTGGCGTTGCTCGTCTTCTCCACTGTCGTGCTGACCGTCTATTCGGTCCGCTTCCTGTTGTCCGAGCGCAGTGCTCGAGCGAAGGTGGCGGTATCCGCGTCGGGTCTTGTCTACCTCCTGGTGGCGCTGGGGTCGTGGTATTTCCTCCGGCCTGCGGCCGCCGCTCGCACGTGGCTGCAGACGGAGACGGTGGGTCAGGCCGTCGGCGAGGTGCTCACCGCGTCGGTCTGGTTCGCGCCTGTCAATGTCGTGGTGTCGATCCTGTCTCTCGTCGGACTGGTCATAGCGATCCGCAGGCGAACGATCGCTGACTGGGTCGCGATCGGCTTCTTCGTCGCTGCGGCAGGGCTGTATGTCGTCGTATCAGGTCTTCCCTACCTCGAGCTCCGCGACATTCTCACGGGAGCGTGGTACAACAACGCTCCTCGACTTGCGGCTCTTCTCGTCTTCGCGTGGGTGCCGCTCAGCGCCATCGGAGGCTCGCATGCGTGGACTGCTCTCATCGGCATCCTGAACAGGATCGATTCGCGTCTCGCTCGACGAGTGATCGCGGCGGTCGCCGCAGCGGCCGTCCTCGTCGTCGTTCCGCAGTTCGGAACCATGCGGCAGGCCATCGCGAGCGCGAAAGGCTCATATGCCACGACGGACAACTCTCCGCTGCTGACCTCGGATGAAGCGGCTCTCATCGATCGTCTCGATGATGAGGTTCCTGCGGATGCCGTGATCCTCGGAAGTCCGTGGACGGGGACGGCGCTCGCTTATGCCATCGCCGATCGTGATGTCGTCATGCCCCACACTCTGATGGACATCACGCCGGAGATGAGCGTTCTGCTCGATCACCTCGATTCGGCCACGCACGGATCGGCTGAAGTATGCGCGGCGCTTGACGCTCTCGGCGTCGACTACGTCCTGGATTTCGGTACGCAAGAGATCAACGGGGGCGAGCACATCTATCGAGGACTCGACCGACTGGAGTCGTCGGATTCCGTCGAGGAGATCGACGCCGAGGGCGACGCCGTGCTCTACAAGGTCGTGCTGTGCGACTGACCCGCTGTGACCGCCTGAAGGAGGGCGCCGAATGACACTGGAGATCTTCGTTCCTTTCTGGGGGGATCCAGCCCTCCTGTATGAGACGGTGGATTCGGTTCGGGCGCAAGAGGACGAGGACTGGCGCCTCATCGTCATCGACGACTGCTATCCGGACGAGTCCGTGCCGCTCTACTTCGAGTCCCTCGAGGATGAGCGCATCCAGTACGTCCGGAACGAGCGGAATCTCGGCATAACCGAGAACTATCGCGAGGCGATCCGCCGAGCCACGACCTCGCACATCACGATCCTGGGCTGTGATGATCTGCTCCACCCGAACTACGTCGCTGTGGTCAAGCGGGTGATTGCGCGATTCCCCGATGTGGACGTGATCCAGCCCGGTGTGCAGGTCATCGATGAGCATGGGGCCGTTGTTCGCCCGCTCGTCGATCGGGTAAAGCAGGGAATCCTCGCGCCGCGAGGCGGATCCGGAATCGCGCTTCTCGCCGGTGAGACGATGGCGACCAGTCTGATCCGAGGCGATTGGTTGTACTGGCCCTCGCTGACTTTTCGCACCGAGACCCTGCAGCGGATCGATTTCCGCGACGGGCTTCCGATCATTCAGGACCTCGCGCTTCTGATGGACATCGCATTCGATGGCGGCTCACTCGCATACATCCCGGAGCTGTCGTTCTCGTACCGGCGTCATGGCTCCAGCGCTTCGCAGAAGACGCTCCTCGATGGCCGCCGGTTCCGCGATGAGCGGGCATACTTCGCTATCGCACGCGAATTGGCTTCCTCGAAGCAGTGGCGACGCACCCGCCGCGCTGCGCGTGCTCGCGTGATGTCCCGATTGCATGCGATCACTGAGATCCCTGGCGTGCTCAGGCACGGAAATCGCGCTGGGCTAGAATCGACGCTGGCACACATCTTCGCCATCTGAGCTCTATGCGCACCGAGGATGGTGTCGCCGACCACTCGTAGGAGGCTTCTTCATGTCCGAGCACGTGCTCATCACCGGCGGCGCCGGCTTCATCGGAACGCGACTGGCAGCCCGGTTCGCAGCCGACGGACACCGCGTGACAGTGCTCGATTCGCTGATCCCTCAGGTGCATGGTGCAGAGCCCGAGCGCACTTCGCCGCTATTGAAGTCCCTGGACGGCGTCGCCGAGGTCATCGTCGGCACCGTGACGTCGAAGAATGATCTTCGTCGGGCCCTTGCTGGGGCTTCCATCGTGGTGCACCTCGCTGCGGAGACCGGGACCGGGCAATCGATGTACGAGATCGATCGATACGTCGATGCCAACGTCGGGGGCACGGCCAAGCTGCTCGACCTGCTCGCTAATGAAGATCACGGCGTGCGTCGCGTGCTCATCGCTTCCTCCCGGTCGATCTACGGTGAAGGGGCCTATGAGACCGAGGACGGCAGGCGCGTCTATCCGGGACATCGGGCGGACGCGGACATGGCGGCTGGAGACTTCGACGTCCACCAGGCCGGCGAAGGTGTGCTCCGCCTGATCCCGACTGACGAGACTGCGTTGCTTCATCCCTCGTCGGTCTATGGGATCACGAAGCAGATGCAGGAGTCGCTCATCATGACGGTGGCGCCGACGATCGGCGTCGAGGCGACGTCTGTCCGTTACCAGAACGTCTACGGCCCCGGCCAGTCGCTGAAGAACCCGTACACGGGGATTCTCTCGATCTTCTCCACGCTGATCCGTCAGGGCAAGGAGATCAACATCTTCGAAGACGGTGAAGAGAGCCGCGACTTCGTCTACATCGACGATGTCGTCGAAGCCACGTATCGCGCTGCGACCGACCCGCGCGCGGCGGGAGAGACCTTCAACGTCGGATCAGGCGTTGCGACGACGGTCAACGAAGTGGTTTCCGAGCTCTTCACCGCCTTCGGGCGCGAGGTGCCGACGCGAATCTCCGGGAACTATCGCCTCGGGGACATCCGGCACAATGTCGCCGACACGAGCCGTCTCGCGAAGGTGCTCGATTTCACACCGAGCGTCACGTTCCGTGAGGGCGTCACCGCCTTCGTGGACTGGGTGCTCGCAGAGCCGGTCGAAGAGGACAGCTACCAGCGCTCACTCGACGAGATGAGTCAGCGGAACCTCTTGAAGTGAGCTCATCGTCTGTAGTCGGCGAGACGACTGCGCTCGCACCATCTCGTCGGCGCACGGAGAGCGCGAAGCGCTTGGACATCCAGGGGCTGCGAGCGCTCGCCGTGTGCCTGGTGGTCGTGTTTCATCTTGTGCCGTCGAAGCTCCCTGGCGGTTACATTGGCGTGGACGTGTTCTTCGTCATCAGCGGCTTCCTCATCACTGGTCACATCGTCAAGGAGCTGGAACGAACGGGCAGACTGAACGTCCCCGAGTTCTGGGCGCGTCGGGTGCGCCGTCTTCTGCCGGCCTCTCTTCTTGTGCTTGCGGCATGTCTACTGCTGACGCTCACCGTCATGCCCGGAATCACACAGGCTCAGAATCTGCAGGAGATCGCCTTCGCTTCTGTCTACGTTCTCAACTGGAACCTGGCTTCCGGCGCCGTTGACTATCTCAACGCGACCAATCCGACATCCCTGGTTCAGCACTATTGGTCTCTTTCTGTTGAAGAGCAGTTCTACTTCTTCTGGCCCTTGCTGCTCGCAGCGGCCACCTTCATCGCACTTCGACTGAGGTCGATGAGGTCGAACTCGGTGCCGGGGCCTCGGGCTGTCCCGCTTTCCGCACGTCGAGCGGTCTTCATTGTTCTTGCGATCGTCTTCCTGGGGTCTCTGCTGTTCTCCATCACAGAGACAGCGCGCTCTCAACCTTCCGCGTATTTCATAACGACGACTCGCGCGTGGGAGTTTGCGCTTGGCGGCTTGGTCGCGATGCTGCCCCTGCGTCAGATCTCGGCCCGCTGGCATATGGTCATCAGCTGGATGGCACTGGCATCGATCGTTGTGTGCGCGTTCGCCTTCGGTCCCGCGACCAGCTTTCCTGGGGCGATCGCGCTCATTCCGGTTGCTTCGACCGCGGTGCTGCTCTGGCTCGGCGACTCCCGATCGTGGCTCGCGCCGCAGATAATCAGTCACTCAAGAGTCGTGCAGTTGGTCGGCGATCTCTCGTATTCGATCTACCTCTGGCACTGGCCGCTTGTGATCGTGGCATTCACGATCTTCCCGGAGGCGCCGTTGTGGCTTCAGGCCGCGGGTGTCATCGTCTCCACCGCGATCTTGGCATCCCTGACGGAACGCTGGGTGGAGCGCCCTTTCCGTCGACCCCGCGGTCTGCTTCAACGAAAGGGACCAACGTTCGCAGCGATGCTCGTGGGAATCGGACTGATCCTCGCGGCTGCGTTGCCTACTTCTCTGAGCATTCAGCAAGGAGTCACGCAACAGCAGAGCGAGTTGCAGGAACTCATCCAGGGGGAAGCGGATGGTTGCGTCGGCGCTCAAGCTGTGTATAACAGCTGTCCGGATCCGTATGCATATACAGATTCAGTCGATCCCGTCTTCGCCCAGGGGGACGGTCCCTGGGCATGGTTCGACACGGAGCCGGCGGCTTCCGCATGCGACAGCGTCACCGTGGGGTCATGGGTAGAGCGGTCGTGTGACTTCGCCGGTCCTGAAGAAAGGGTCCTGCTCGTCGGCGACTCGCATGCAGATCACCTCGTGTCCCCCCTACAAGCCGTGAGCGCCGCGAACGGCTGGAATCTGCGAGTGGAGACACGTCAAGCGTGCAACCCGTTCCGACAGGATGCCGATCCTTCCGATGAGAACGCAGTCAGGTGTGTCGAGTGGGGACATGAGGTTCTGGCTAGAGCCTCTGCCGATGCTGACCTCGATACGCTGATAATCAGCTCTCGCGCAGATTCCGGAGACTGGAGCGATCGTGCAGCGCAAGTCTTCTCCTCGATGCGCGACGCAGGAATCTCCGTCATCGTGGTCAACGACATTCCGAACGTCGACGGAAGAAGTGTTGCGTCCGGAGATCTGATCACCGGACCAGCGTGCGTTCTCGCGGCAGGTGAAGTGTATGACGCGTGCTCGTGGCAGGACTCCCTGACCGACCAGTGGATGATCGAATCTGCTGATCAGGCGGAATTGCATGTTGTCGACCTGCGTTCAGTGCTTTGCCCGGAGAGCGTTTGCCATGCGGTGGTTGGAGGCCTCATCGCGTACGCCGACGAGAATCACCTCAGTGGTAGCTATGCGCTCAGCCTGACGGCTTGGCTCAGCCGCGAGTTGTCTCCCCTCGTCTAGCCACTCGCGGGGCATTCAGCGCAGTCGCGATGACAGACGATTTCCCACGGGCCGGCATTCATCGAGCGCACCGTGGTCGATCAGCCGTGTCAGTGAGAGGCGATACGGCGCCGGGCCTCACCGAGAAGACGGACCAGGAGGAATCGCGATCTGAGAGCGGCCATGAGCCCTCTCGGACGTGCACTCGAGGCGTTGTCGTCGTGAACTCGCCTCATCACGGTCGCCCGGTCGAGATGGGCGAGCTGACCGGCAGCGTTGCCGACGGTTGCGATCCAGAGATCATGTGATTCGTCGAGGTATGGAGGGAAGGGGAGCACGAGCTCGAGCGCATCTCTGCGCAATGCCATCGCGCAGCCGAAATAGGGGGCGTCGCCTGCAAGGATGCGTAGCTCATTGCGCCATTTGCGGCCGTCGTCCTCGGTGGAGAGACGCCATGGCCGACCGGTGATCGGCGAGCGCAGGGGCTTCCCGGAGTCGAGGAGCAGCAGATTGCTCGCGACGATCGAGCTTCTTCGAAGAGCGGAGACCATCGCGTCGACCCGTCCGTACGCCCAGATGTCATCCTGATCGCTCAGCATGATCACATCTCGTGCAGCCAGTCTGATGGCCCTCTCGAACGTACGGACGTAGCCGAGATTGGTCTCGTTCCGATGAATGTGGATGCGTGGGTCAGCGAGGGCGGAGAGGAGTTCGTACGTGTCGTCGGAACTCTCGTCGTCGACGACGACGATCTCGTCGTCGACGCGCAACTGACTGAGGATGGACTCGACCTGAGGAATGATGTACTTCGCACCGTTGTACGTCGCCATGCAGACCGAGATCGGTTCGCGAGATCTGACGGGGATCCACTCCGGCTCGGTCTCTGCACTCATCGACAACAGTCTAGCGTCAGCGTTCGCCGGCCCTTGCTGTCGGTATCAGACACCGAGAATGCTCTTCAATGTCGACGCGTTCTTCAGATACGTCGTTTCGAGCAGTCTCGCGCGAGCTCGATCGATCCTCCGCTGCGCGGCTTCGGGTGTGTCCAGAACCTCCAGCGCGTGAGCTGCGAGTGCTTCGGAATCGCCGCGGGGTGAGTACAGGGCGTCTTCGGCCATCGAAGCGCGAACCCCTCCGATGTCCGTTGAGACCACCGCCGCTCCGGACAGAGTGGCTTCAGCAGGGGGAAGATGCCATCCCTCTTCGTCGCTGCCGCACAGATAGACGCGACTGGTCTGATACATCTCTCGCAGTGCCTCTGGTGAGGGGTCCGGCACGTAGTGGATTCTCGGGTCCATCTCCGGCCTGTCCTGCACTGGCCCGAAAGCCCAGACGTCGGTGTTCGGGCGCTTCGCGAGTATGCGCTCGAGAGCGCCGATGACGACGTCAGGCCGCTTGTAGCCGTGCGGAGAGAGCAGCGACAGCACTTTCATTGGCCGATCGACGACCGGGGGGCCAACGGGGAAGGAGTCTGCGACCAGCGCGTTGGGGAGCAGATGAGAATCGAGGCCGAACTCTGCACACTTCTCCGCGAGCCAAGGGGCGATGACGATTCGTTCGTCCACAGCCGACCATGCCTCTGCGATCGCCTCGGGCGAGGCAGCCCATGTCTCGTAATGTTGGATGAGCGCAGCAGAGCGCGCGTGACGCCGGCTAGCCAATCGGCCGGCGAAAGTCATGGTCTGAACGGCAGTGGCGATCACCGCGTCGCCGTTCGACAGTCGGATTCTCGGGAACCAGCCGGTGCTCCGCACGGTGATGTGCGGGTCGAGGTCGAACCACGTGACACCGTTGCGAAGCCATTCGGTCCTTTGACCGCGAAGCCACCAGGCGAGCAGGCTCTTCGCCGCGCGCCGGAAGTGCCGCCGGTGGCCGTCGATGCCGGAGAAGGATTCGGAGTGCCAGACGGTGACGGGGATGCCCAGCTGCACAAGCGCATTGGCGTATTCGTAGGCGACCTTGTAGCCGCCGATCGGTGTCTTGGACGGCGCGAGAAGAAGGATATGCACTGCAGGAATGCCGAGTCGTTCAGAATTCATTGTTCCTCCGACGAACCCGTCGACGTTTCGTGATGCGCAAGTCCCGTGCGCAGGGTGAGATAGACGCAGGCGAGCAGCGTCGCGACCTCACTGATCGCGAAGCCCGCTGCGACGCCGACTATGCCGAAACTCGCGCCGAGCAGCGCCATTGCGAGAACGCCGGCCAATGCGGCGATCAGAGTGAAGACGAAGACCTGTCTCTCTTTGCGCGCCGGGATCAGGATATTCCGGATGAGCGGTGTGGACATCGTGACACCGATGAACGCGATCGCGAAGTAGTGGAAGGCGAGAGGGTCGCCTTGCTTGTCCGCGCCGAACATCCAGCCGCTGAGCGTCGGCCCGAAAACGGCGAGCACCAGCCATCCGATGATCGCGATGACCGCCATGAGCAGAAGAGCGACGACGTTGCGCCTCCGACGGTGATGATCCCGGGCTTCGAGCACCCATCCTTGGAGAGCGTTGCCGGCAGCGCCCACACCCAGGATGCCGTACCTGTAGATCTTGTCATTCGAAGCGAACACCGCTGCTGCGGCCGGCGCCGCCACAATGCCCGCAAGCGGCACAGGAGCGTTCGCATAGAGACTTCCGACCGACTCCGTGCCCCACGCGTGCCTCATGTCCGTGACATCGTCGCGCAGTACCCGAAGACCCGGCCATCCAGGAAGGAGCCTTCCATGAAGCGTCACGTGGAACGCGGCCGTGCCGATGAGGACCGAGAGGCAGAGCAGGAGCCCGTAGTAGACGACGTCACCTGTCAGAAGGACGATTCCCAGCGCTCCCGCGGTCGCTATCGTCCGCGGGAGCACCTCGTACAGCAGGACGAGTCGAGGTGCGGCCACGCCCACGGCATACCAACTGAGGCTGATCCCATTGAGCGCGCTTGCCGTTGCGAATGACGAAGCGACCGCCCATGTCCCCGACGGAGAGATCGCGATCGCCACCACGGCGCTCACGGCGCTCGCGATCACGACGACGACGATCCGGATGTAGAACGAGCGCGCATAGAGGCGTCGTCGCTCGATGTCGCTCTGCGCCATCGCCACGAGCGGGGTGCCGAGAATGTTCCATCCCACGAGGCCGATTGCTGATGCGAACGCCCCCACGCTGAGTCCGACGTTCATCGCGGCCCAATCATCGGTGCTGGCAGCCCTCGCCACGACGGGGAGTGCGATGAGCGGCAGGGCGGATGCAAGGAAGGGAAGGGTGGAGAAACCCAGCAGACGACGCGCGAGGGCGGCCGCAGGTGAGCCCTCGCTGCGGATACGGCCCATCAAGCGAACGCCACGCTGTTGTCTGAGCCGAGCGCGACCGGAAGGTCGAGCTGCGGGCAGGGAGGGCAGGGCATGTGTTCGATCCTATGCGGTCGAGCTGTGCGAATCCCTGCCGGTCGGCACGGCGCAGCGGTGCGGCCGACCTAGACTAGAGAAGGCGGAGTCACGGACGTGGAGCGAGGAATGATGGTCAGCAACCCGGGGCGCGGGACCATCGTGCTCGCAGCCTATGAGCCCAATCCCGAACTTTTCGCTCGGCAGATCTCGTCACTGAGGGCACAGACCGTGAAGGATTGGGAGTGCGTGATCTCCGTGGACGGAGACGATTCGAGTGTCCGCCGTGTCGTCGCTGAGGCGGCAGGCGATGACCCGCGTTTTCGAGTGATCGCCGACGGCACTCGCCTTGGCTTCTATCTCAACTTCGAGCGAGGTCTCGCCGCGGTGGATCCCGCGACGTCGTGGGTGGCTCTCTGCGATCAGGACGACCACTGGTACCCGGACAAGCTGGAGAAGCTGGTTCCTCATCTCGATGACGTCGCGCTCGTCTCCGGTCAAGCAAGGCTGGTCACTCATCCGGGAGAGGTGACGACGGGATTCACCGAGCGCCGCGATCTCGGTGGGATCATGACTGCCCTGAACAACCAGTTCACGGGATCGCTCTGCGTGTTGCGCGGAGATCTCGCGAGGCGGAGCCTCCCGTTCCCGAGGATGTCCACCCGCGCCGCGGCCCACGACCACTGGCTGGCCGTACTCGCGGCCGCTCAGGGCGGTACCCGCATCATCGACGATGTCGTGCAGGACTACGTGCAGCACGATTCGAACGTCTTCGGGGACCCGAGCAGACTCGGTGCAACAGGCGGACTGCGTGCCATCACGGGTGCCATCGAGAACGCCAAGGCCTTCACTCGGAGGTACGAACCCACCGGTTCGCTGCTGTCCATGATGCGAATGTACTTCAAGGTCTACGTCGGATGGCGTCAGCTGATGGCGATGACCCTCGCCTCTCGGGTTCCTGACGCCGATGCGCGGATCGTCTCGGCATTCGGAACCGAGCGTCGGTTCTGGTCGACCTGGCGTCTGCTCCGAGATGCCCGTCGCGCAGGCTACGTGCCCACGCGATTCGTGATCGAGTACCTCGGAAGCTGGATGATGGGTGTGGTGATCGGCGGGCGCCGTTGGCCCGTCACTCAGCCGCCGTCGACCAGGTGAGTCCTGTCGCCTTCGCGTATGTCTCGTCCGGGATCCGCCCGGTCCTTCCACGGAAAGCATCCCGGAAACCTGCCCAGAGGATCGCGCACATTGCTCGCCGTGGCCGTGCGGCGGCGACCATCAGGCCGAAGTAGGCGAGATCCGTGAACAGGTCCCCGAGGATGCGGACAGGGGCGTCGCCGAAGTACTTGCGGGTGAGCAGCATTCGATTTCGCGCACGATAGTAGTAGCGGAACGGCGTGCTCGCCATGGTCGTGATCGTGATCGGGAGGGGGCCGAACGGTCGAAGTCGGACGGTGCGTCCGAGCTCATGATCGATCCTGGTCGGTGCGGCGACGACGCGGCCACCCGATGCGATGACGCGCAACTCGAACTCAGTGTCGACCAGGTCGATGAAGAGCGCCTCATCGAATGCGCCGACATTCTTGAAGGTGTCCGCATCGAGCATCATGCCGGACTGGATCACCCTTCTCGCATCGGAGAACGGGCGATCGGAGACCGCCTGTCGCACGCCGGCGAACTGCTCAGGGACGACGACCAGGTTTCCCCGCGTGCTGACTTGATCGAATGTCTGTCTCAGCTCTTCGATCGTCTCCGTTCCCGGCACGGAGTCCTGGTCGAACGTCACCGCGTACCCTGCACCGTTCGAGAATGCATATCCCAGCCCCGTGTTCAGCGCAGCGGCGATCCCCATGTTCAGGGGTTGACGTAGCAGCTTGGCTCCGGTGTCCTCGATGTCGTCCAGCACCGTCGTAGCCAGCGTAGATCCATCGTCGACGACCACGACCGGAAAATCTGCAAGGACGGCCTTCACCGTTGCGACGAACTCGGCTGAGGGGTTGAAGGTGGTGAAGACCACCGTGACATCAGTCGATGTCGTCATGCTTGTGCTGGTCCGATGTCGAGGACTTTCCAGCCTCGTGACGCAGAGCCGCGATGTCCTGCTCCAGTCGATCCTGCCGCAGTCGACTGATCGCCGCTTCTTCGGCCAGCCTCCGAAGGCGCTCCTCTGTGCGTGTGAGTTCCCATGACAGGTGCAGTGTGACGGCGAGAAGCAGACCGATCGCCAGCGTGAAGATCAGGTTGGCGGGGATCTGGAACCCCAGGGCCGAGGTCAGCCAGGAGAGGGCCTGCGGGAACACGCCGAGCAGCAGCACGGCGAGTCCGACCGCGAGCCACAGCACCGCATACTTCTCGCGGAGTTGTCGGCGCAGCAGCAGAACCGTCACGGAGCCGACGATCACGAGTCCCAGAGCGAGAGCTCCTAGAGAGATCATGCGCGCCCCCTGATCGGACGGCGAACGATCGAGAGCGTGAGCGCGAAGACCGACCGCGCGAGGTAGACGGTCGATCCTGCGAATCCCTGGCTCGGATTTCCCGACATACGAGGGCGCATGGCGACCGGGACCTGGGTGACTCGAAGGCCCGAGTGCACTGCTGCGACGAGGCTGTCGATCGTGTCTCCGAGGTACTCCGCCGGATAGTACGAGACGTACTGATCGATCGCTCGCTCGTTGGCGGCACGAAATCCGCTCGTGACGTCGGTCAGTCGGGTCTTGGCTATGCGTGAGATCACGCTGGCGAGGAACAGCATCGCCCAGCGCCGTGGTCCGCTGGCCTTGTAAGAGCCCACTTCAGCGAACCGAGCCCCGATCGAGATGTCCGCCTCGTCGAGACCGGCGAGTACCCGATGGATGTCCTCGGGATTGTGCTGTCCGTCGGCGTCGACCTGAATCGCCGTGCGGTATCCGTTGCGCTGGGCGTAGGCGTACCCCGCTCGCATCGCACCACCGACTCCCATGTTGTAAGGAAGCGTGAGGACATCGGCGCCGGCGGCCCGCGCCACATCGCCGGTGGCGTCGAGTGAGCCGTCGTCGACCACCAGAACATCTGCATCGGGGATCGCCGTGAGGATCTCGCCGACGGTGGCACCGACGTTGTTCTCCTCGTTCCACGCGGGCACGATGACCAGCAAGCCGTTTGTCCCCGAACACATGTGCTCAAGTCTACGGGAGCCGGTCGCCGAATCCCCTCCGCGCTCCCGCGTCACGGGATCGGCGTGCCCACCGCATAGGCGGAGCGCCACTCCGGGGCGAGCTTCTCCACAGAAGGCCATGAGGGACTGGCGAGCCGGATCAGAGTCGCACTCGACTGGACATGGCGGATCTTCCCTGCTTCGACGTAGAAGATCTCGTCGGTCCCGAAGCTCACGAAGGACTTGTCCGCGAGAAGCGGTGCACCGGTGGTGAACGCCTTTCGTGTGTCCGCCGACCAGGAGAAGAAGTAAAGTGCACGGTTTCCGTTTGCTTCCTGGAGCCGGGCCTGACTCCGGACGTGGCGAAGCTGAGTCCCCGAGATCAGGTACACGGGATCCGAACCAGGCGTCTGCGCGAACAGTGCTTCGTTGATCGATCGTCCTGTCTTCGGCAGCGCAGAGCAAATGGACTCCGGGAGTGACACGATGGGCGCTCCGGCTGGCTTCGTGAGGACACGAGTCACGGCACCGCCATCGACAGCGTAGACAGTGCCTGCGCACTGCAGGAACGGTGCGAGGTCGCCGTTTACTCGGGGATTGGCTGCGAGTGCACCATCGGCCAGTACTTCGGTGCGCTTCACTCCCGCGTCGTAGGCGACACCCCATGTCGGAATGTGAACGATCTCGGGACCGACTCCGGTGAGGTACACGTCCGGCGAGCTCGCCTCTCGGACGAGCGTCCGGGACGGAAGGATGGACGGGCCGTTCGGGATCGCGGCGACGTTCGCCGCTGGCAGCGTGGCGACATAGGAGCGATCTGACACGGGAAGCTCCGACCATGCCTGTGCATTGACGATGTGGCGCTTTGCGCCGTTCTCCCACCGGTAGTAGGGATCGGAGACGTCGTCGGTGAATGACGTTCCGACGTTGGCGCCGGTGGGGAACCGCTTCACGACGCTCGCTGGCAGCGACGTGTAGACGGACATGCTGAACCCGAACCGCGTCACGGCGTCCGCAGAGGTGAAATGGTGCTTCGAGCCGTCCGGCTCAAGCAGGTACATTCCTCCGTCGCTCGAGTCTCTGACGAACCGCGTGGCGACCGTCGCGTTCGGTATCGAGGCGATGTAGCTGGAGGTCACCGTCTGGTACCACCCCAGCTGGGCCATGTACGCGGCGAGATCGGTGCTGCTCGTGATGTGATACTTGCGCGATTCGGCCAGGAGGTAGATCTCGTTGGAGGTCGACGCCTTGATCAGCCGCGTCGCCGGCGCCTGCGTGGACCCGAACCAGTCGGTGAAGTAGTTGTAGAAGTTGCGGTTGCCGTAGGCGGAGCAGCTGTCGCCTGTGCCGTAGCCGGCGCGGAGCGCCGCGGCGTTGGGCTGGTACGGCGTGTAGTAGTAAAGAGCAGCGGTCGAGGCGTTCTCGATGTACACGGGCCCGCGTCCACACGCACTGTTGGGGTTGTACAGGATGTTCCACGTCTTGCCCGGGGCGTAGTACGTGAAGTACCGACCCTCGGTGTAAATGTTCATCTGACGACCTGCGCCGTAGATCTGGTAGAAGAAGCCCGCGAAGTTGGGATCGCACGGCGCGGTGTCCGGGCAGCCCTGCCCGAGCGCCATGGTGTACCGCCAGTCACTCGGCCAGGTGTGCGTGACGAGCCCCTGCTCCTTCTGGAGCATGACGATGAAGACCTGCGGATTGATGCCGCAGGACTGGGCGACCTTGTAGATGATCGTCGCTGCGGATTCGTTGCTGCCGCCCGTGTACCCGTTGCAGTACTGGTCACCGCTGCGGTTCGGCGTGTTCTGTCGGTAGTCCTTGAGGCAGGTGTATCCCGACTGGCAGGTCGAGACCTTGCTGCGGAAGAACGAGTCGATCTGAGCCGCCGACATCGTGCTCGTGTCGGTGAATACGGCATCGGAGATGATGTTTCCGGCGCGGAACTGCGAGAGGTCTGCGGTCTTGACGATGCCGCCGGCCTCGACGGGGGTGCTGGCGGTACGGGCCGAGGTCACCGTGGAGACTGTTGTCGACTCAGCAGTCGCCGGAACGGCGACGAGGACGGATGCCGCGACCAGGAAGGCGGCGACAGCGGCGACGAGCGCGCGCAAGCGGGGTTTGGGGGTGCCGTTCACCTGACCCATTGTGGCGGAAAGCTACAGATGATGCCACTGTGATCGATGTGACGCAAGTCAACGGAGAGGCGCGCCGAAGTACTCAGGGAGTGTGTGGCACGATGTTGGGGTGAAAGGCATCATTCTCGCCGGCGGCTCCGGAACCCGGCTGCACCCGATCACCATCGGCATCTCCAAGCAGCTCATTCCCGTGTACGACAAACCGATGGTCTACTACCCGCTGTCGACATTGATGCTCGCGGGCATCCGCGACATCCTCATCATCACCACACCGCACGATGCGGAGCAGTTCGAGCGTCTGCTCGGCGACGGCTCGCAGTTCGGCGTGAAGCTGACCTTCGCTCAGCAACCGTCTCCCGACGGTCTCGCGCAGGCGTTCGTGATCGGTGCCGACTTCATCGGCGATGACAAGGTGGCACTCGTTCTGGGCGACAACCTGCTCTACGGCCCAGGACTCGGCACGCAGCTCAAGCGCTACACCGACGTCGAGGGGGGAGCGGTCTTCGCATACTGGGTCGCGGAGCCCAACGCCTACGGCGTGGTCGAGTTCGATGCGGAAGGGCGCGCGATCTCCCTCGAGGAGAAGCCCGCCCAGCCCAAGAGCAACTACGCGGTCCCCGGACTCTACTTCTACGACAACGACGTGGTGGAGATCGCTCGGAACCTCGAGCCGAGCGCCCGGGGCGAGTACGAGATCACCGACGTGAACCGTGCCTACCTCGAGCGAGGATCGCTCCAGGTCGAGGTGCTTCCGCGCGGAACCGCATGGCTTGACACCGGGACGTTCGATCAGATGTCGGATGCCGGCGACTACGTGCGCACCATGGAACGTCGCACCGGACTCCGCATCGGCGTGCCGGAGGAGGTCGCCTGGCGACAGGGCTTCCTCACGGACGACGAGCTTCGCGAGCGCGCGGAGAAGCTTGTCAAGTCCGGTTACGGAACCTACCTCCTCGAGACCCTGGAAAGAGGTCGCTGATGTCGAACCTTCTCGTCACCGGTGGCGCAGGCTTCATCGGGTCGAACTTCGTCCACTACGTCGTGGGGAGCACCGACCACACCGTCACCGTGCTCGACGCGCTCACGTATGCGGGCAACCGCGCGTCGCTCGACGGCCTCCCGGAGGATCGAGTGACATTCGTGCACGGTGACATCACGGACGCCGAGCTCGTCGACAGGCTCGTCGCTGACGCCGATGCAGTCGTGCACTACGCGGCGGAGTCGCACAACGACAACTCCCTGCACAGTCCTCGGCCGTTCCTCGACACGAACATCATCGGCACGTACACGCTGCTCGAAGCCGTTCGGAAGCACAGCAGGCGTTTCCACCACATCTCGACGGACGAGGTGTACGGCGACCTCGAGCTCGACGACCCAGAGCGGTTCACGGAGCAGACGCCCTACAACCCGTCGTCGCCGTATTCGTCGACCAAGGCGGGCAGCGACCTGCTCGTGCGGGCATGGGTGCGCTCGTTCGGCGTCCAGGCGACGATCTCGAACTGCTCGAACAACTACGGTCCGTATCAGCACGTCGAGAAGTTCATCCCGCGTCAGATCACGAACGTGATCCGCGGCATCCGTCCCAAGCTCTACGGAGCGGGCGAGAACGTGCGCGATTGGATCCACGCCAACGACCACTCGTCGGCAGTGCTGACCATCCTGGAGAAGGGCCGCATCGGCGAGACCTACCTGATCGGCGCGGACGGCGAGCGGAACAACAAGGAGGTCGTCGAGCTGATCCTCGAGGGGATGGGACAGCCGCGCGACGCCTATGATCACGTGACGGACCGCGCGGGGCACGACCTCCGCTACGCCATCGACTCGACCAAGCTCCGCACGGAGCTCGGCTGGACGCCGCAGTTCGCCGACTTCGAGTCCGGTCTCGCGGACACGATCCGCTGGTACCGCGACAACGAGGCATGGTGGGCTCCGTCGAAGGACTCCACCGAGGCCTTCTACGCGTCGAAGGGACAGTAGGACAGAGTGACTGACATCGAGTTCGGCAAGAAGCTGGGCGCGACGGAGACCGGCATCCCCGGACTCGTCGTGTTCGATCTGCCCGTCCACGGCGATTCGCGAGGGTGGTTCAAGGAGAACTGGCAGCGCGAGAAGATGACGGCCATCGGTCTGCCCGACTTCGGGCCGGTACAGAACAACATCTCGTTCAATGATGCAGTGGGCACCACCCGAGGCATCCATGCCGAGCCGTGGGACAAGTGGGTGTCGGTCGCCACCGGGCGGATCTTCGGGGCCTGGGTCGATCTCCGTGAAGGCCCCTCTTTCGGTGCCGTCTACACGACCGAACTCGACCCGTCCAAGGCGATCTTCGTGCCGCGCGGCGTCGGCAACTCCTATCAGACGCTCGAGCCCGATACCGCGTACACGTACCTCGTGAACGACCACTGGTCGCCCCAGGCGTCGTACTCGTTCCTCAACCTCGCCGACGAGACCGTCGCGATCGATTGGCCGATCCCGCTGTCCGATGTCGAGATCTCCGAGAAGGATCTCGCGCACCCGCGCCTCGCCGATGTCGCGCCGATCCCGCCGCGGAAGATCCTCGTGATCGGCTCCGGCGGGCAGCTCGGGCGCGCGCTCCGCGCAGAGTTCGGGGATGCCGCGCACGTCGAGTGGACCACGCGGGACGACTTCGATCTCGGGGCTGCCGATCTCCGCTCTGCTCGGAGGTGGCGCGACTACGAAGCGATCATCAACGCCGCCGCGTACACGGCGGTCGACCTCGCCGAGACGGCCGAAGGCCGAGCGGACGCCTGGGCGGCGAACGCCGCAGGGCCGGCGAGACTCGCACGCGTCGCGGCCGAGTACGGCTTGACGCTCGTCCACGTCTCCAGCGACTACGTCTTCGACGGCAGCGCGGAAGGCGAGTATGACGAAGAGCAGGCATTCGCGCCTCTCGGAGTGTACGGACAGTCCAAGGCAGCGGGCGACGTGGCAGTGAGCACGGCTCCGCGACACTACATCCTGCGCACCTCCTGGGTGATCGGCGACGGCAGGAACTTCGTCCGCACGATGGCCGGCCTCGCGGAGAAGGGCGTCGATCCCAAGGTCGTCGACGATCAACGGGGCAGGCTGACGTTCGCGTCCGAGATCGCGCGTGCAGTGGTCCACCTGCTGCGCGGGGGAGCGCCGTACGGCACGTACAACGTCACGGGCGCGGGAGAAGCCCGCACCTGGGCGGAGATCGCCGCCGAGGTGTTCGAGATCACCGGTGCAGATCGTTCCCGCGTCACCGGCGTGAGCACGCAGGAGTACTTCGCGAGCGCGACCGGTCCGATCGCGCCCCGCCCTCGCAACAGCGTGCTGTCGCTCGCGAAGATCGAGGCGACCGGCTTCGCGCCTCGTGATGCAGGTCAGCAGCTGCGCGAGTACCTGAGCTCGTGAGCGCGCCCGCTCCGGCGGGCATCGTCTCTCGCGCGGCGGCTCGCCGCCCGGTCTTCCGGCGGGACATCCAGGCACTGCGTGCTCTGGCGATCGGTCTGGTGGTGCTCAACCACCTCTGGCCCGGCCGCCTGAGCGGAGGCTACGTCGGTGTCGACGTGTTCTTCGTCATCTCCGGATTCCTCATCACGGGGCACCTGCTCGGCGAGGTGGAGAAGACCGGACGGGTGCGACTCGCCGCCTTCTACGCGCGTCGCGTGCGCAGGCTCCTTCCGGCGGCCGTCGTCGTGCTCGTGGTGACCCTTCTCGGCGTCTGGTGGCTGCTCCCGCATACGCGCTGGGCGGACAACGCGCTCCAGGCGATCGCCAGCGCGTTCTATGTCGAGAACTGGGTGCTGTCGTCCCTGTCGATCAACTATTCCGCCCACAACGCATCCGCCAGCGCCGTGCAGCACTTCTGGTCGCTCTCGGTCGAAGAGCAGTTCTACCTACTGTGGCCGGTTCTCCTGCTCGTCACCGCTCTGCTCACGATCCGTTTCCTGGGACCGGGGAAGCTGCGGCGCGGCATCCTCATCGCCGTGCTCGTCGTCGGGGCGGGGTCACTCGTGGCCAGCGTCCTCTTCACCGCGTTTGCGCCGGCGCAGGCCTACTTCGTCACCTTCACGCGCGCGTGGCAGTTCGCCGCCGGGGCGCTCGTGGCTCTCGTACCTGCGGCGGTGTTCGGACGTCTCAACGCTCTTGTCGCGTCGGCGGTCGCCGTCGTCGGATACGCGCTGATCGGGGTTGCGGCCCTCACGTTCGATGCTCAGACGGCCTATCCGGGAGCGGCGGCGCTCCTTCCCGTGCTCGGCACCGCAGCGGTCATCGTCGCCGGAACCGGACGCCGTGCGCCGTTGTGGGGAGTCTCGGCGGTCACCGACCTGCGCCCGGTGCAATGGCTGGGGGACGTCTCGTACTCGCTCTACCTCTGGCACTGGCCCCTCATCGTCCTCATGCCCTTCCTCATCGTCCAGCCGCTCTCCGCCTGGTCGAAGGCCTTCGTGCTCGCCGTCTCGTTGATCCTCGCCTGGGCGAGCCGTCGCTGGATCGAGAAGCCGCCGATGAGGGCGGGCTGGTGGAAACGGACGTCCCGCGCCTTCATCGGCGCAGGCGCGATGATGCTCACGGTCCTTCTGCTCGGGGCGCTCCTGAGCGGCGGGGCGGCCATACGATCCGACCAGGCGTCCGCGGAGACCGTGAGCACGGGAGCCTGTCACGGACCTCGCGCCCTCGACGCGGGGAGCGGATGCGATCCGGCCGCACCGGTGGCGGACCCTGTCGTCACCGAGCGTGACGCGTACTTCGGGTTGGCACCGGAGTGCGGCGATCTCGGCGACGGGCTGATGATCGACGGGCGCCAGACCACTCGGACGTGCGATTTCTCCGAAGCCGACGACCGGCCGCGCGTGTGGTTGGTCGGGGACTCTCATGCGGAGCAGTGGCAGGCGGCGATCTTCCCGATCGCGGCAGAGCAGGGGTGGGATCTCACGATCAGTTCGTTCCCTGGGTGTCCGCCGGCGGATGTCTCCTTCACGGGCTTCGATTCCCCCTGGGGACCGGCGGACTATCAGAGGTGCCGGGACTGGGCCGGCGCGGTCTCGGACGAGATCGTGAAGGAGAAGCCGGACCTCGTCATCACCTCGATGGCCGCACGGCAGCAGCTCGTGGACGATCAGAGCGATCGGCCGCATGACGCGCAGTTCATCGACGGTCTTCGGCGCACGTGGGGCACGTGGACCACTGCCGGGGTACGCGTGCTGCCGATCGCCGACACCCCGCTCAACGGCGATGTCCGAGATCTCGACTGCCTGGTGCTGAATGCGTCAGAACCGCAGAAGTGCGAGGTGCCCCGTGCGGCGGCGAGCCCCGCTGATCCGATCGCGCTCGCGGTGCAGGACCCGATGGCAGGAGTCTGGCCGATGGACTTCACCGCGTCGCTCTGCGACGCGTCGGTCTGCTTCGCCGCCGTCGGAGGCGAACCCGTCTTCTACGACGCTGACCACCTGAGCAGCGCCTACTCGCGTCTTCTCTCGACGCAGCTCGAGGAGGTCGTCGACCGCGCGCTCTCGTCTCCCGCTCCGGGAGGGTCCTGACACGGGGGTCCGGAAGCCACTGAGGTAGGGTCGATGGAGCGGCCTGCGCACACCCGAACCCGCGCAGGTCCTCGCCGTCTGACCGAGGTAACCCCCAGTGCCCGCACAGAACCTTCGCGCCGCGACGACCGGTGCCGACTATCGCGCCGACATCGATGGGCTCCGCACTCTCGCCATCGTCCTCGTCGTCGTCTACCACGTCTGGCTCGGCAGGGTGTCGGGTGGAGTCGACGTCTTCCTGATGATCTCGGCGTTCCTGCTCACGGGCTCTCTCGCCCGGCGCGTCGTCTCCGGGCGACCGATCGCGCTGCCGCAGTTCTGGGCGAACCGCTTCCGCAGCCTCGTCCCGCTGGCGGCGGTCACGCTGCTGGGGGTTCTCGGGCTCGCGTACGCGTTCTACCCGCCGACCCAGTGGGGGAGGATCTGGAACGAGACCCTCGCCAGCCTCTTCTACGTGGAGAACTGGCAGCTGGCGTTCTCCGAGGTCGACTACTACGCCCGCGACAGCGCGGAGACGAGCCCGCTTCAGCACTTCTGGTCGTTGTCCGTCCAAGGCCAGGTCTTCGTCCTCTGGCCGATCCTGATCGCGCTCGTCGCGGTGCTGCTGCGCAGCCGCCGACACCTGATCCTTCCCGTCCTGATCGGCGTCTTCGCCACGATCTTCGTCGCGTCGTTGGCGTTCTCCATCATCGAGACTCGCACCGCGCAGGACTTCGCATACTTCGACACGCGCACACGTCTCTGGGAGTTCGCGGCGGGATCGCTCCTCGCGCTGCTCCTGCCGATGATCCGGCTCGCGCCTCTCGTGCGGGTCGTACTGGGGTGGGTCGGGGTGCTGGGAATCCTGCTGTGCGGTGTCGTGCTCGACGTCCGCGGCGGTTTCCCGGGATACCTCGCCCTCTGGCCCGTTCTGTGCACCGCCGCGATCATCGTCGCCGGAACCGGGCCGTCGCGGGGCGGCCCGACGCGCCTGCTCGGATCGCGACCGATGACGTACCTCGCGCGTGACGCCTATGCTCTGTACCTGGTTCACTGGCCGATCCTCGTGACGTGGATGGTCGTGGCCGAAGCCGACCGTCTCGATCTGCTGAGCGGCGCGATCGTCATCGCGCTCTCCGTGCTCGTCGCACGCCTGCTCACCGCTGCGATCGATCGGCCGCTGGGGCGGCTCGTCCCGAGGGAACGACCCTACGCGGCGCTGCGCGGACTCGCGGTGGTCTCCGTCTCCGTCGTCGTCGTCGTGGGCGCCACGGTGGGGTGGCGCACCGCCGAGCAGATCCGCGCGGCGGAGATCATCGCCGAATCCGCTGACACCGACTACCCGGGCGCGGGACAGATCGAGTCCGCGTTCGACATCACGGCCGATGACGTGCCCGTCATGCCGCTTCCGGCCGGTCTGGACGACGAATGGGCAGCGGTGGGTCCGGCCTGCGACGGACGCCTGGCTCCCGAGGCGGAAGTGCTCGAGGGCACCTGCAACCAGAGCGCCGATGCGGAGCTGAGCGCCCAGCGCATCCTCGTGATCGGAGATTCGCATGCGCAGCAGCTGGCGACCCCGCTGATCGCATTGTCCGAGGAACAGGACTTCTCCGTGATCACCCTGCTCCAGGGCGGATGCACGGCCGGGCTGTTCGAGGCCTCCCGGAGTCCTGTCCTGGACTCCTGCGAGGGGTGGGTGCGCGCCGCCTTCGACTATGCCAAGGAGATCGGTCCGGACGCGGTGTACATTGTCGTGACCCGTGCGGATGCGGCGGAGCCCGAGCGTCTGCTCGATGGCATCCAGGATGCCGTGGACGAGATGTCACACGCCGGGATCCCTGTGATCGCCGTGCGGGACAACCCTCGGTTCGAGGAGAACATGTACTGGTGCGCCCTCGACAACGATGGGAACTGCGTGGTCGACCGGAGCCTGGTGCTCGCCGATTCGAACCCCGCACTCGAACTCGGCGAAGGCATCGACTTCGTTGACTTCACACCGTGGTTGTGTCCCTACGACGCATGCAGTGCCGTCATCGGCAACATCGCGGTGTACATCGACGACAACCATGTGTCGCGTACTTACGGTCGGACTCTGGCACCGTATCTACAGGAGATGCTGAGCGGAATGGCGTTCATCGACGCGCCCTCAGGTTGATCCCATCTGCCTCCCGCTAAAGTGTGCAGATGTGTGCCTCCTCCGGGGGAGCGCCTCCTCGCCGTTCAGCATCACGAAAGTTGCATACATGGATCTCCTCGTCGTCGGATCGGGCTTCTTCGGCCTCACCATCGCTGAGCGGGCCGCGGCCGCTGGCCGGAAGGTCACCGTCATCGACCGTCGCCACCACATCGGTGGCAACGCCTACAGCGAGGCCGAGCCCGAGACCGGCATCGAGGTTCACCGCTATGGCGCGCACCTCTTCCACACGTCGAACGCGACGGTCTGGGAGTACGTCAACCGGTTCACGTCGTTCACGAACTACGTGCACCGCGTGTACACGACCCACAAGGGCACCGTGTTCCCGATGCCCGTGAACCTGGGCACGATCAACCAGTTCTTCCAGTCGGCCTACACTCCCGACCAGGCGCGCGCGCTCGTCAAGGAGCAGGCGGGTGAGTTCGACGTCAAGACCGCAGCGAACTTCGAGGAGAAGGGCATCGCGCTCGTCGGTCGCCCGCTCTTCGAGGCGTTCTTCCGCGACTACACGGCGAAGCAGTGGCAGACCGATCCGCAGAAGCTCTCGGGAGACATCATCAGCCGCCTCCCCGTGCGCTACACCTACGACAACCGGTACTTCAACGACACCTGGGAAGGCCTGCCCACTGACGGCTACACCGCCTGGCTCGAGCGCATGGCCGACCACCCGAACATCGAGGTCAAGCTCGACGTCGACTACTTCGACGACGCCCAGCCGCTCAGCAAGAAGGCCACCGTCGGCCAGCTTCCCGTGGTCTACACCGGTCCCGTCGACCGCTACTTCGACTATGCGGAAGGCGCGCTCAGCTGGCGCACGCTGGACTTCGAGCAGGAGGTGCTCAACGTCCAGGACTTCCAGGGCACGAGCGTCATGAACTACCCGGATGCGGAGGTGCCGTACACCCGCATCCACGAGTTCAAGCACTTCCACCCGGAGCGCAAGGACGTTTACGAGGCGGACAAGACAGTCATCATGCGGGAGTTCTCGCGGTTCGCGACCCGCGACGACGAGCCCTATTACCCGGTGAACACGCCGAGCGATCGTTCCGGTCTGCTCGCGTACCGAGAGCTCGCCAAGGGCGAGCAGGGCGTGCACTTCGGCGGGCGCCTCGGAACCTATCAGTACCTCGACATGCACATGGCCATCGGGTCTGCGCTGTCGATGTGGAACAACGAACTCGCCTGAGGGGGCCGACATGGCGAATGAAGACGTCACCTACGTAGCCGTCAATCACACGGTCTTCCCGACCGAAGGAGTCGCCGAGGTCTCGGCGCTGTACGTCGACACCGGAACCGGCGACGGCTCCCAGCCGGGAGAGGCGTACGAGATCGTCGGGAGGCGCAGCATCCGCGTGTACGCGCACCGTCGCGTCTCGCTCAGCACGTACTTCAACGCCTTCCCTGCCAGCTACTGGCAGCACTGGACCAAGGTGCGCGGCGTCCGTCTCACCGCCACCGTCGAAGGACGCGGGCTCATCTCGGTGTACAAGTCGAGCGCGCGCGGCCGCGCATCGGCCCTCGCCTCGAAGACCTTCGCAGATGAGACGGTCACGTTCGACCTGCCGATCACGTCGTTCATCGACGGCGGATCGTACTGGTTCGACATCGCGGCCGGCAATGAGGACGCGACCCTTGTGACCGCCGAGTGGCAGGTGGCCACGCCGGAGGACTGGACCCCGGGCAAGACCACGGTCGGCATCACGACGTTCAACCGGCCCTCTTATTGCCTGAACCAGATCGTCACGGTCGGACAGAACGAGCACATGCATGATGTCCTCGACCGTGTGATCGTCGTGGACCAGGGGACCGACCTGGTCCAGGACCAGCCCGGCTTCGGGGACGCGGCCAAGGGCCTCGGAGACAAGCTCGAGATCATCCGCCAGCCCAACCTCGGCGGATCCGGCGGCTTCTCGCGTGCGATGCTCGAGTCGCTGCAGTCGGCGGACAGCCGTTACGTGCTGCTCCTCGATGACGACGCGATCTCCGAGCCGGAGGCGATCGTCCGAGCGGTGCGCTTCGCCGACTTCGCGGTCACTCCGACGATCGTCGGGGGAGGCATGCTGCACCTCGACGATCGCTCGGTGCTCTACACTCAGGGCGAGGTCTGGGATCAGCGCAAGTCGTGGATGCGCGCGTCCGGCTCCAGCGAGTACGACCATGACTTCGCCGAGGACACCCTCCGGGAAACCCCGAGGCTGCACCGCTACCTCGGGGCTGACTTCAACGGCTGGTGGATGTGCCTCATCCCGACGACGATCCTCCGCGAGATCGGCCTGTCGATGCCCGTCTTCCTCAAGTTCGACGACGTGGAGTTCTCCCTGCGCGCGCGGGATCACGGCTATCCGACCGTGTGCCTCCCCGGTGTTGCGGTGTGGCACATGGCATGGCACGACAAGGACCCGACGCGTACGTGGGAGGAATACTTCATCCACCGGAACCGTGTGATCACGGGGCTGCTCCACTCCCACGTCCGCGGCGGCGGATTCCTGCCGCTGCACTCGTTCCTGGGCGACATCAAGCTCCTGTTCATGCTCCAGTACTCTGCGGTGCGGCTGCGCCACGAGGCCCTTCGGGATCTGTTCCACGGCCCGGAGATCCTTCCCGAGCTGCTCCCGAGCAAGCAGGCCGAGATCCGTCAGCTGCGCACCCGCTACGTCGACTCGGAGGTCGTTGACGATCTCGGTTCGCTTCCGCCCGTGCGGCGTTCTTCCGCGGCCATTCTCGGAGGGGTGCGTCGGCCCACGAACCCGGTGGCCGCGCTCGTCCTCGCGGCGCGGGTCGGAGTCCGTCAGCTCTTCATCAAGCAGAGCGCCGGCAGCCGGAGGAATCCGGAACGAATCATCCCGGCTCCCGACATCACGTGGTGGCGGTTCGCTGACATCGACTCCGCGCTCGTGACCTCTCCCGACGGTCTCGGAGTCGCGTGGTATCAGCGTGACCGTGCGACGATGAACAAGTTCCTCTGGCGAAGCATCCGTCTGAACCTCCGACTCGCGCTCACCTGGAAGAAGCTCGCGTCGACGTATGCCTCCGGCATGCCGAAGGTGACGTCGGCCGAGCAGTGGCGTCGCACCTTCGATAGTGTTCAGAAGAGCTGATCGGCGGGCGTCGATCCGACGTCCGATGATCTGAACTCAGGAGTCACATGAGCGGTTCGACCGTCGGAGCGCCAGGAACGCCCCGGCGCTACCTCCACTCGCTGTGGCTGCTGTCGGCGCGTGACCTCAAGGTGCGCTACTCGACGAGCTTCCTCGGCTACCTCTGGTCGGTGCTCGACCCCCTCGTGATGAGCGCGATCTACTGGTTCGTGTTCACGCAGGTCTTCCACCGGGATGTGGGCGAGGAACCGTACATCGTGTTCCTCATCAGCGCCCTGCTGCCGTGGGTGTGGTTCAACGCTGCCGTCGGCGACTTCACGCGAGCGTTCAAGAAGGACGCGAGGCTCGTGAGATCGACCGCTATTCCGCGGTCGATCTGGGTGAACCGGATCGTACTGAGCAAGGGGATGGAATACCTCTTCTCTCTACCGGTCCTCGTGATCTTCGTGATCGTGAACCTCGTGGTGGAGAGGGACCCGGCTCAGGTCGTCTCCGTCGGCTGGGGCATCCTGTGGATCCCGGTGGCGATCATCCTGCAGACCGTCCTCCTGGTCGGGCTCGGGCTGCTCATTGCTCCATTGTGCGTGCTCTACGTCGATCTCGAACGGACGACCGCCCTGATCCTGCGCGCGATGTTCTACGCGACCCCGATCATCTACAACGTCACCGACCTCCCCGGCATGTTCCAGACGCTCGGAGCGTTCAACCCGCTGGCCGGGATCTTTATGCTGTACAGGATGCCGTTCTTCCCCGAACAGTGGAATCCGTTCGCCCTGACGGTGTCCGTCCTCATGACCCTCGTCATCCTCGTGCTCGGTGCGTGGACGTTCCGTCGACTTGAACGACCGGTCCTGAAGGAGCTGTGATGTCGGTCGCGATCGAAGTTCAGAAGCTCGGCGTCCGATTCCGCCGCAATCGCCGCGGACGACGCAGTTTCAAAGACCTGTTCGCCGGGGCGACCCGGCGTTCACGGCCCGGAGAATTCTGGGCGCTCCGCGACGTCTCGTTCACGGTCGCCAAGGGCGAATCGATCGGCGTCGTTGGCCGCAACGGCCAGGGGAAATCGACGCTGCTGCGACTGGTCGCCGGTGTCCTTCTTTCCGACGAGGGCTCTGTTCACGTGAACGGGGGAGTCGCGCCGCTGATCGAGATCACCGGTGGCTTCGTCGGCGATCTGAGCGTGCGCGAGAACGTTCGACTCACGGCCGGCCTGCACGGCATGTCGCGCGACGAGATCGCACGCAGATACGACGACATCATCGCGTTCGCGGAACTCGATGGCTTCGAGGACACTCCGTACAAGCACCTGTCCAACGGGATGAAGGTTCGACTGGCGTTCTCGGTGGTGTCCCAGCTCGACGAGCCCATCCTGCTCGTCGACGAGGTCCTCGCGGTCGGCGACAAGGCATTCCGAGAGAAGTGCTACAAGCGCATCGATGAGCTGCTCGCGGATGGAAGGACTCTGTTCTTCGTGAGCCACAATGAGCGAGATCTGCGACGGTTCTGCACCCGTGGGCTCTACCTCGATCGCGGCGCGCTGGTGCTGGATGCGCCGATCCGTGAGGTACTGGACCGCTACAACGCCGACAACCCCACCACCTGAGCGCGACGGCTGCACAAGCCGGGATGCGGCCGTCGCTGCATTCCGGATAGGCTCGAAAGGCACCGGTGCGCAACCCGACGCATCGGACAACGCCCTTCCCCCAAGGCGGTACGTACGCACAATGGCTTTTCTCGCGCCCATCTCCCGACGGATCCGACGACGCTGGCGGCAGGTCACCCGTCAGCAGCAAGGGCCGATCTATCTGATCTCCGCCTGCGGTCAACCCAACTTCGGCGACGAGTTCATCACCCGATCCTGGCTCGATTGGTTGGCGAAGCACCACCCGGATCGCGAGGTATGGCTGGACTCGATCGAACCGGGGCGCGCATCGCACCTGTTCCGAGACACCCACCCTCGGCTGCAGACGACGAACACGCTCTGGAATCTCGCTCACACCGGACCCGATGATCTCGTCGAGTCGTCGGATCGGATACGGACTCTGATCCTGGAACTCGGTTCTCCGCGTTTCGATCTCGGTCTCCGCGACCTCCGCCGAATGGAGTCCATCCACCTGCTCGGCGGGGGATTCATGAACTCGATCTGGCCGGAGAACATAGGCGTGCTTACTGCGATGACGACGCTGCGTGAGGAGTTCGGCATCCGCATCCTCGCGACCGGACAGGGCCTGCTCCCCGCAGACGGGGAAGTCCAGGAGCGGATCCGCGAACTGCTCGCCCGGTTCGACTACGTCGAGGCACGCGATGACGAGAGCGCGAGTGTCTACGGCATCTCCAACGGCGCGGACGATGCGTTCCTCGCCTTCGCCAATGACCGTCCGATCTACGCGGAGCCCGACGGGCTGCCGGACTCGATGGTGCTCGTGCAGACGGACATGGTCGAGGACGCGAGGAACGCCGAGCTCGATGCCACGATCGCCGGATTCGTGAACGATCCTGCGCACCGGGGCGCCGGGTTCGCCGAGGCCATTCCTCCGCAGGACGCCAACCGCGCGCTCCCGTACATCGAGGACGGGGCGGACTTCTTCCCGTTCGTGCGTACCTGGGAGGACGGCTTCCCCGCCCGTTCGGGTCAGGAATGGCTCACATCACGCTTCCACTTCCACCTTCTGGCGGCTGCCGCAGGCGCGAAGGGCGCAGTGGTCCACGTCAAGCCCGGCTACTACGACGTCAAGCACGATTCCCTGGTCGCCGTCGGCACGGGGTGGTCGACGGTGGTCGATGGCGAACCCATCGTTCCGACAGTGAATCCGGATTTCCCGGAGATCGCGCGGCGGATCGGTCGTCGCAAGGCGAAGCTCGCCAGCAGGCTGTACAGCACCCGCGCTCCGCGCTGACCCGCGGGATCGTACGCGTTGACCCGTCTCAGAGCCCGACGATGCTCCGCAGCTCATTCGCCGCAGAGCGGGCTCCGTCGAGAGCGCCGCTGAGTCCCGACCCGCTCGAGGCGGCGGACCGCAACGTCGACAGTGCCTGGGAATACGTGCCGACGGCCGCATTCCAGTCCGACTCGATCGACGACGGCGGCAGCGACTCGCCGAGCCGCTGCGCGTCGTTCTGCAACGAGTCGACGACGTCGACGGCTTCCTGCCCGCTCGTCCCTGACACGATGTCGATTCCGGTGAGGGCGTCGTCGAGCCAACCGCTCACCTGACCGCGGAACGTCGCGACGCTGGGGTCGGACACCGGAGGCTGTGAGGTGATCGGCGTCTGTGTCGGTTCCGGTTCGGTGGTCTCCGTCGGCTCCTCGGGGACGGCCGTCTCGGAGGGGGCCGCGGACGGGCTCGGAGACGGTGAGGCGGATGCCGACGGTGACGGGCTCGCAGTGGGTGCCACCCCATCACCGCGCGGGATGAGGAAGAACAGCACGACGGCGACCACCACGATGGCGGCGACCACGAGGCCGATGATCAGCCAGACTCTGCCCGCCCGGCGAGGCTTCGGAGGAAGAGGCGCCCACCTCAACTCCGGCTGCGGCTGCTCGTCGCTCATGCTCATGCCTCCAGAGGCGCCATCGGCAGCCACGTCCGGTCGCGGCCGATGCGACCGCCCTCACGCAGCCCGCGGAACAGATTGCTCGTTCCCCGGACGGTGCGCTCGACGAACACGAGGCGGATGATCTCCTTCGCGAAGGTCATCGCCGTTCCCAGGCCGAACAGCACGGGGTTGTAGTTGTCGTGCACGCGGTAGTACTGCTTCAGGTAGGCGCGGTTGCGCATGATGTAGAACCGGTACGCGTTGCTCGATGCGTTCATGTGGCGGATGCCCATGTCCCACTGCTTGATCTCGCGGGTGCGACGCAGCACGAACTCGTCGACGATCACCGCGGTCGTCAGCCGTGAGGCGAGCCAGCCGTACATCTGGTCGTCGAAGTAGATGAAGAACCGCGGGTCCGGCAGCCCGATCTGCTGGACGATCGAGCGATGGATGAACATGCCCTCGAAGCATCCGCTGTTCATCTCCTTGAACCCTGCGCCGTCGAAGCCCGACGGCGCGAAGGGGATGGGGATGCCCATGCGGTCGGCGATGCGGTACTGCCAGTAGAACTCGCTGCCGTCGTAGTCGTAACGGCGGCCCTGGATGCTCTTGAAACGCGGCGCCCACTTGCCCATCTTCGCCAGCCCGTCAGAGAGCACCTCGACGTCGTCGTCCATCATCCAGATCCACTCGGACCCCAGCTCGTACGCGGTGCGCATGCCCTCGCTGAATCCGCCGGATCCTCCGGTGTTCGTCTCGAGCCGTCGATAGACGAGCTCGGTGCCGAGAGACTCGCGGAAGGACTCCACGACATCGGTGGTGTCATCGGAGGATGCGTTGTCGATGACCACGACGTGCCCTGGCTTCGGATCCATCGCGGTGATGCTCTCGAGGAGGCCGGTCAAGAGGTGCGATCGGTTGAACGTGACGATCACGATCGTCGCGGACGCCGGATCGAAGGGGACGTTGGTCACGGGTGGGATCTCCGAAGCTCTCGGCCCGCAGGGCGCCGCGAGCAGCTACCAGCCTAACCTGCCCCGCCCCGATTCCCCTGAAG
>NZ_JBJDRJ010000018.1:0-75274 GCF_044987415.1 Microbacterium sp. ZW T5_45
GGCGAGGGGTCGAGACCCGACGTCGCGGGTGCGGGCGGTCCGGATGGTGGAGCTCGCCTGGCTGCTGAGGGTGCGGGCGGTCTGGCCGGTGGGGCTCGGCTGGCTCCTGCGGGTGCGGGCGGTCCGGATGGTGGGGCTCGGCTGGCTGCTGCGGGTGCGGGCCTGGACGAACCGGATGACGGGGCGGACGCCCAGGGTGCGAGTCTGCCGGTCGCGGCCCGTCGTCGCGGCCCCGGTCGTCCGCGCGACGAGGAGATCGACGGCCAGATCCTCAGCGCGACGCTCGCCGTGATCGACGCCGGCGAAGACGTCACCGTCGCTCGCGTCGTGGAGCGCAGCGGTGTGAGCAGGGCCGCGCTGTACCGTCGGTGGCCGTCGTTGACGACTCTGATCGCGGCGGCGCTCGACGTCGGACGCGAGATTCCGCCCGAGTACCCCGAAGAGGCCGATCTGCGCGAGATCCTGCTGTCGGGCCTCGGCCTCGGTCACGACGGCGTCGCGCCGTCGGCACCTGGATACTCCGAGGAGCGTTTCCGGCAGCGCATCCGTCTGGTCATGGCGGATCGTGCGCTGCAGAAGGCGTACTGGCGGTCGCACGTGTCGCGCAGGCGGGTCCCGATGCACAACGCGCTCAGCGCGGGCATCGCGCGTGGTGAGCTGCGAGCCGATCTCGACGTGGAAGCCTGCTTCGACACGATCGCGGGACTCGCCTACTACCAGCTCGTCGTGCGCGGAGACCGGGTCGACGATCCCGCCGTGGTCGCACGGCTGCGCGCGGGCATCGAGATCATCTGGCGGGGGATGGTCGCGTAACGGGCTCGCCTGAAGCCGCGGTGACCTGCGCAGAGCGCGGCATCCGCCTCTCGCGTTCGGGCTGAGTTCTCGCCTTCGGGCTGAGGTTTCGGCTCAGAATCTCCTCCCGAACGTGAGTCTCCCTCCCGTCGGGCGGGCGCGGAAATGCCTCAGAGCCTCGGAGCCTCGGAGCCTCGGAGCCCGGGAGCCTCAGAGCCCGAGGACCTCCGCGCACGCCACGCAGTGCTCGGCGAACGGTCGCGCCTCGAGGCGTGCGGGTGGGATGGGGTCGCCGCAGCGCGCGCAGATGCCGTAGATGCCGGCGTCGAGTCGGGCGAGCGCATCGTCGATCTGGCGCAGCTTCGCAGCCGCGGCATCCGACAGTCCGGCCAGACGCGACCATTCGGCCGACAGCGGCACGCCCTCGGGGTCGTGCTCGTCATCGTCGTTCGCGCCCGCGCGGGCCTGCGCGAGCTCGTCGAGAGCGGCCCGCGTCTCATCCAGGCGCGCGGCCGCCGAGACGCGCAGCGCCTCGAGCAGAGCACGGGCGTCGGTGGACATGCCGCCACCCTACGCCCGGCATCCGACATCATCCGGTGCCGCCTGCGCGTGAAAGGATTGAGGGTGGAGACCGGTCCGTGGTGGGTCGATCCCGTCAGAAGGAGCAGACATGCAGCTGGCCATGATCGGACTGGGACGGATGGGTGCGAACATCGCCCGCCGTCTGATGCGCGACGGACACGAGGTCGTCGCGTACGACGTCAACCCCGACTCCGTCGCCGCGCTCGCGGCCGAGGGCGCGACCGGCGCCGAGAGCATCCCGGACGTCGCCTCCAAGCTCAGCGGACCCCGCGTCGTGTGGCTCATGGTTCCCGCCTCGCTCACCGGTGCGGTCGTCGACGAGGTCGCCGACGCGCTCGAGGCGGGCGACATCATCATCGACGGCGGAAACTCCAACTACCGCGACGACGTGCGTCGGGCGGCAGCACTGCGCGAGCGCGGCATCGAATTCGTCGACATCGGCACCAGCGGCGGCGTGTTCGGTCTCGAGCGCGGCTACTGCCTCATGATCGGCGGATCGGATGCCGCGTTCGCTCACATCGAGCCGATCCTCAAGACCATCGCCCCGGGCGTCGGCGAGATCGAACGCACCCCGGGACGCACCGGCGACCCCTCCTCGGAGGAGCAGGGGTACCTGCATTGCGGTCCGTCCGGAGCAGGACACTTCGTGAAGATGGTCCACAACGGCATCGAGTACGGCATCATGGCCGCTCTCGCCGAGGGCTTGAACCTGCTCGAGAACGCGGATGCCGGCATCCGCGAGGCCGAGCACTCGGCTGAGGTCGCCCCGCTCGAGGAGCCGGAGTTCTACCAGTTCCCGATCGACACCGCGAAGGTGTCGGAGCTGTGGCGTCGCGGATCGGTCATCTCGTCGTGGCTGCTCGACCTCACGGCCGCTGCGCTCACGCAGAACCCGACTCTCGACGGTCTCGCCGGTCGCGTGTCCGACTCCGGCGAGGGGCGTTGGACGGTCAAGGCCGCCGTCGACGTGGGCGTGCCCGTTCCGGTGCTCGCCGCCTCGCTGTTCGAGCGCTTCGCCTCGCGCGACGAGGACCGCTTCGCGAACCAGGTGCTCTCCGCCATGCGCATGCAGTTCGGCGGACACCAGGAGCGCCCGGCCGGCGACGTGCTCGAGGCCGGCAGCCGCAAGTCCGACGCGGGCTGAGTCCCTCTCCTTCAGCGGTCACATCTCGTCTGACCGCATCCGTCGGTCGAGAAGACGAATGTCGGCTCAGAACTCGGTTCTGGGCCGACATTCGTCAATTGGGCTGACATTCCTACGAGCGGCGAGGCCGGATCGCCGTGCGGAGGAGAACTGCAGCGCGGGGGACCCCAGTGCGGGGACCCCGAGTGCGGGGGACTCGCAGTGCGGGGGACTTGCAATTAGAGGGGCCTGCAGTTCGGAGGGGCGTGCAGTTCGGAGGAGATCTGCAGTGCGGAGGACTACCAAGGCGGGATCGACCTCCGGTGCGCAGATCTCCTCCGCAACGCAGGCCCGGGCAGCCGGCCAGCCAGCCCGGCTCCACCTCAGCACTGAACGACCGGTGAGCCGCCGACACACGACGAAGGCCTGTCGCGAACTCGTGTTCTTGACAGGCCTTCTTCGTGTGTCAGTTCGCTGAGACGACAGGCACGGAGTCAGTCCGCACGCCGGGGTGCTCGCGCTCGAGAGCGGCACCCTCCATGTCGACGTTCGGCAGGATGCGGTCGAGCCAGCTGGGCAGCCACCAGGCGGATGCTCCGAGCAGGTGCATGAGCGCCGGCATCAGCAGCATCCGCACGACGAACGCGTCGAGCAGCACGCCGAACGCGAGGCCGAAGCCGATCGAGCGGATGATGGTCGACTCCGAGAAGATGAACCCGCCGAACACCGAGACCATGATCAGCGCGGCGGCGATCACGACGGAGCGGCCGGCGCGGAAGCCCTGGGCGACGGCATCCCGCGCCGATGCCCCGTGCACGTACGCCTCCCGCATGCCCGACGCGAGGAACAGCTGATAGTCCATCGCGAGACCGAACAGGATGCCGACGAGGATGACGGGCAGGAAGCTGAGGATCGGCCCCGTGCTGTGCAATCCGATGAGGTCGGCGCCCCAGCCGAACTGGAACACCGAGACGATCAGTCCGTAGGTCGCGAACAGCGACAGCACGAAGCCTCCGGTCGCGATGATCGGCACCAGCAGCGAGCGGAACACCACGATCATGATGAGCAGCGAGAGCCCGACGACCACGACCAGGTAGAGCGGCAGCACGTTCGCGAGCGCCTCGGAGATGTCGATGTTGATCGCCGCCTGACCGGCCACGCCCAGCGTGGCGCCTGCGATCTCGGGGAGACCACGAAGCTCCTTCACGAGCGCTTCGGTGGTCGCGCTGTTCGGGCCCTCCTCGGGGAGCACCTGGAAGGCGATCAGCGTGTTGTCGTCGGAGGTGGCGACGGGAGCCACGGCGACGACGTCGTCCTGGTCGGCGATGGCCTGGGCGATCTCGACCTGGGTCGCGAGCAGGTCGTCGTCGCTCACCGCCTCATCGAGCGACGCCGTGACCAGGAGCGGACCGTTCGCTCCCTCGCCGAACTGCTCATCGACCGCCTGGAACGCGCGGTAGCTCGTCGAGTCCGCGGGCTCGCTCGAGCCGTCGGGCAACCCCAGACGCATGGACATCGACGGGATCGCGATCACCAGCAGCGCCGCGATGCTCACGAGGGTGGTGACGACCGCACGCAGCGTGGACATGCGCTTCACGGGCTTGCCCGCGGCGTGCGGCTTGCCGATGGTCTTCCGTGCGCGCCCGCTGAGCAGCCTCGTGCCGACGAGACCGAGCACGGCCGGAGCCAGCGTGATCGCGACGAGCACGGCGACGGCGACGCAGACGGCGCCGACGGTTCCCATGAGGCCGAGGAACGGCACTCCGGTCACGTTCAGCGCGAGCAGGGCCACGATCACCGTGGTTCCGGCGAACACGACCGCGGTGCCGGACGTACCGGTCGCGAGACCGATCGACTCCTGCTCGGGCACGCCGTTCAGCAGCTGCTTGCGGTGCCGGTTGACGATGAAAAGCGAATAGTCGATGCCGACGGCGAGACCGAGCATCACGCCGAGGACGGGAGTGACGGACGCCATGTCGACGACGCCGGAGAACGCGAGGGATGCTGTGACACCGACTCCCACGCCGACGACGGCCGTGACGATCGGGAGCGCGGCGGCGAGGAGGGAGCCGAGCATGACGATGAGCACGACGGCGGCGAAGGCAAGACCGACGGCCTCACCGACGCCGAAGATCTCGGGGACGCCCTGGGCGATGTCGGTGCCGAAGTCGACCTCGAGGCCGTCGATGGGCGAGTCGGCGAAGTGGGCGATCGCACCCTGCTTGACCTCTTCGGAGAGCTCGAGGCGCGGATCGGTGAACGAGATGTTGACGATCGCGGTCGACTCGTCGGCGGAGACCACGCCGATGCCGTTCGCGAGATCGAGCAGCGTCGTGCCGAGATCGAGCTGTTCGGCGTTCTCCTCGAGCTCTGCCCGGCCGTCATCGATGGTCTGCTGCTGCGCATCGAGTCCGTCGAGCTGCGCCTGCAGTTCTGCGCGCTGCGCGTCGAGGGCCCCGAGCTGTGCGGCGGGCGCGCCGGCGGCCTCGGCCTGAGCCCGCCCGGCGTCGAGCTGGGCGAGGCCCGCCTCGAGCTGTGTGCGTCCGGCGTCCAGCTGGGCCTGCCCGTCGTCGAGCTGCGTGCGTCCGTCTGCCAGCTGCGTCTCACCGTCTGCCAGCTGCGCGGCCTGGTCGTTCTGTTGCTGCTGCGCGTCGAACGGGTCGACGATGGAGGCGACGCCGTCGAGGTCCTCGGCGCTGATCGCCAGCTCGGAGATCGCCTCCTTCTGCTCCTCGGTGAAGGCCGATCCGTTGCTGGTCTGGTAGACGACGGTTCCCGTGCCACCCGCGGTGTCGGGCAGTTTCTCGGCGAGCTCGTCGGTGACGGCGCCGGAGGCCGTGCCGGGGATATCGAAGCTGTTGCTCAGCGTGCTGCCGAGCGTGAAATAGGCACCGACCCCCAGACCGAGGATGAGCACCCAGGAGATGATCACCGTCCACGCCCTGCGGGCGGCGAGAGAACCCAGACGGAGAAGCAGTGCGGCCAACGTGATCTCCTTCAGACTTCTTGATCATACGGTGCGTCTCGTCTCGTGTTCTGTGGTTATCCTGAACAGGTGGTGAACGAGCATCGGAGCGGCCCCGTGCGCAGCACGGCTGCGCGGGAGGCGATACTCGAGGCGACAGCGCGGCTGTTCCACAATCAGGGTTACGACCGGCTGACGATCGAGGGCATCGCCAAAGAGGCCGGGGTCAGCAAGCAGACGATCTACCGGTGGTGGCCGTCGCGCGGAGCGCTGATCGGCGAATGCCTGGCGGATGGCCGGCTCATCCCCGTCGACTTCGTCGTGCCCGACACGGGTGATCTCTCCGCCGACGTGGAGACCTGGCTGCGCAGCGTGCTGTCGATCCTCGACGCCCCCGAGGGTGGAGCTCTGCTGCGCTCGCTCGTCGCCGCGGCGACCGAGGACGCCGGAGTCGGAGCGCACCTCGGAGAGAGCCTCGGGGTCGAGAAGTACCTGGCCGAGCGTATTCGTGGGGGCATCCGCGACGGGCAGTTGCCCGGGGACGCGCCCGTCGAGCAGCTCGGGCGTGCGATCCTCGGTGCGATCATCGTCGAGTCGCTCGGGCGCGAAAGGCACGACATCGGTTCGATCGTCGCGCTGACCAGGTACCTGTTCGCGCGCTGACGAGGTGCCTCGTTCCGGGGCTGGCCTGGCTCGCGGTGCTGCGCAGCGGCTCCGCTTACGCTCATTTCACCGCCCCTAACGCCCGGCGCCGACGGGCCGCTCGCCGGTGTTCGCCTCGCGCCCGGATCGATGTCCATCCCAGAACGCTCCGGCATCGGCGCCTCCGCGGGGGCGAGCTCGACGGGTGTGCATCTGCTCGACGACGGCATCCACCCGCTCCTTTCGTGAGGCGAGGACGAGATCGGTCCCGTGGCCGGCCTCGGCGACGGCGGCTCTGCGGCTCTCGGTCATCCGCGCGACCACGCCGACCGCGAAACCGCGGAGGAACCCGCTTCGCGCGCGGCGCCTGTCACTCTCGGAGGCCCAGGTGTACGTGTCGCGCACACCGACCCACCACGCGCGCATCGCCACGGTCGCCTGCACCTGGAGGCTGGACGTCAGCAGCATCGCCTGGCGCACATCCGACGAGCAGCCGACGAGGTAGAGGACGGACGTCGGCGGGAACTCCGCGATCAGCGGTCGCACGGCGCCCAGCGCTCCGGCCACACCGATGCCGAGCTCCCGCAGGTCGCGCGCGTAGACCCCGGTGAACAGCATCCGCTCTTTCACGATGGGTTCCTGCGCTTCTCCGCGTCTCGCACGGTGCGCATCGAGCTGCGCCTGCTCGATCCCGTACTTCAGGATCAGGCGTTCGGCGTGCTCGGTGAGCGCCTCGGCCTCTTCCGGTGTCGTGCTCTCGGCCTTCGCCAGAAGCTTGGCGATCAGGTCGATCTTGTCCTGCGGCATGGCATCTCCTCTGGTTGGTGATGCGGCGATCCTGCGCCGGGGCTCGGACAGCGGCACGGCGATTCCCGCGGCCTGTGGAGAACCTTCTTTCGGCGCACTCTGTGGACGGAGCCGTGGGGGGCACGTGGCTCGCCCCGAAACGCAGGAACGCCCCTCCGAGGAGGGGCGTTCCGAACAAGAATCTCAGCCGAACAAGAATCTCAGCCGAACAAGAATCTCAGCCGAACAAGAATCTCAGCCGAACAGCAGTGTGAGCACCGTGGCGCCGCCGCCGCCGAGGATCAGCGCGACGATGACGGTCCACGCGACGATGCGGATGCGCTTGTTGCGCCGCACATCCAGGTCGCCGTAGTCGTCATCCGACCGGTTGAGCTCGCTCATCGCATCACCTCTCGCACTGAGATCGGAAGAATGCACCCGAATCGGACGATCTCGCCGGAATCATCCGAAGAACGTGCGATCGTCCGAGCAGCGTGCACCCCGGAAGTCATCAGGCCACCGGCTCCGACACGGTCGGGCCGAAGGCCGCGGGCAGCGTGGCCTGTGAGCGCTCGCGGATCTCGGCGACCGGAACCGTGAACACGTCCTGCACCTCGAGCTGCGGCTCGCTGTCGGTCACACCGATGCGGGCGACCGGGTAGCCCCGGCCCTCGCAGAGGCCACGGAACTTCACGTCGTCCTCGCGCGGCACGGTCACGATCACACGGCCGGTCGACTCCGAGAACAGCGCGGATGCCGCATCCACTCCGTCGCGCTCGATGATCTCGTTCAGCCAGACGCGCGCGCCGACGCCGAAGCGCGAGACACCCTCGGCGAGAGCCTGCGCGAGGCCGCCCTCCGACACGTCGTGCGCCGATGAGATCAGCCACTCGTCGCGGGCAGCAGCCAGCAGACCCGCGAGGCGCTTCTCGCCGGCGAGGTCGACGACAGGCGGGCGCCCGCCGAGGTGCTGGTGCACGGTTTCGGCCCACGCCGACCCGGACAGCTCAGTCTTAGTGGTGCCCAGCAGGTAGATGTTCTGGCCCTCGTCCTGCCATCCGGAGGGGATGCGGCGCGAGACGTCGTCGATGATGCCGAGCACTCCCACGAGCGGGGTCGGGTGGATCGGCACGTCGCCGGTCTGGTTGTAGAAGGAGACGTTGCCGCCGGTCACGGGGGTGCCGAGCTCGTAGCATCCGTCTGCCAGGCCGTCGACCGTCTGACCGAACTGCCACATGACCTCGGGGTTCTCGGGAGAACCGAAGTTCAGGCAGTCGGTGATCGCGGTGGGCACGGCGCCGGTCACGGCGACGTTGCGATACGCCTCGGCAAGGGCGAGCTGCGCACCCGCGTAGGGGTCGAGCTGGCAGTAGCGGCCGTTGGCGTCGGTCGAGATCGCGAAGCCCAGACCCGACTCCTCGTCGACGCGGATCATTCCGGCGTCGTCGGGGAACGAGAGGGCGGTGTTGCCGAGCACGTAGTAGTCGTACTGGTTGGTGATCCAGCGGGTGTCGGCGAGGTTCGGCGAGGCGACCAGGTCGAGGAACTGCGAGCGCAGCTCGGCAGGGTCGTTCGAACGCGGCAGGTTCTCCGCAGCATCCGCCTGCAGAGCGTCGATCCACGTCGGGTACGCGACCGGACGGTCGTAGACCGGGCCGTCGACCGCGACGGTCGAGGGGTCGACGTCGACGATGCGCTCGCCCTGCCAGTCGATGATGAGGCGGCCGTCTCCGGTGACCTCGCCGAGCACGGACGTCTCGACGTCCCACTTCTTCACGACCTCGAGGAAGGCATCCAGCTTGGACGGGGCGACGATCGCCATCATGCGCTCCTGCGACTCCGACATGAGGATCTCCTCAGCGGTCAGGGTGGGGTCGCGCAGCAGGACGTTGTCGAGCGAGACGTGCATGCCCGAGTTGCCGTTGGCGGCGAGCTCACTCGTCGCGCAGGAGATGCCGGCGGCACCGAGGTCCTGGATCGCCTCGACGAGCTCGTCGCGGTAGAGCTCGAGACAGCACTCGATGAGCACCTTCTCGGCGAAGGGATCGCCGACCTGCACTGCGGGACGCTTGGTCGGCCCGGTGGAGTCGAACGAGTCGGAGGCGAGGATCGACGCGCCGCCGATGCCGTCGCCACCCGTGCGGGCGCCGAACAGCACGACCTTGTTGCCGACGCCGGTGGCGTTGGCGAGCTTGAGGTCCTCGTGCCGCAGCACGCCCACAGCCAGGGCGTTCACGAGGGGGTTGGCCTGGTAGACGGAGTCGAACACCGTCTCCCCGCCGATGTTCGGAAGGCCCAGGCAGTTGCCGTAGAAGCTGATGCCGCTGGTCACGCCGTGCACGACGCGGGCCGTGTCGGGGTGGTCGATCGCACCGAAGCGCAGAGCATCCATCACGGCCACGGGGCGAGCGCCCATCGAGATGATGTCGCGGACGATGCCGCCGACGCCGGTCGCCGCGCCCTGGAAGGGCTCGATGAACGAGGGGTGGTTGTGCGACTCGGCCTTGAAGGTGACGGCCCAGCCCTCGCCGACGTCGATGACGCCCGCGTTCTGGCCCATGCCGACCATGAGGCGCTCCTTCATCTCGTCGGAGACCTTCTGGCCGAAGCGGCGCAGGTAGTTCTTCGACGACTTGTAGGAGCAGTGCTCCGACCACATGACGGAGTACATGGCCAACTCGCCGGAGGTGGGGCGACGGCCCAGGATCTCCTTGATGCGCGCGTACTCGTCGTCCTTGAGTCCGAGGGCGCCGTAGGGCTGTTCCTTCTCGGGGGTCGCGATCGCGTTCTCGACGGAGTCGGGGACATGCGTGTGGGCGGTGGCTTCGGGGGCGTTGGTCACGCGCACTCCTCAGTGAAGGGGCCGGCGGGGCGATTCCATTCTACCGGCGGATGCCGAGGCCCTCGGTTCGTGCGTCGGGGCGACGGATGCCGATGATGTTCTGCAGATTCCTCCTCGGCGCGCAGTTCTTGCTAAACGTTATCTGTTACCGGTAACATCCAAATCACCCAGACGCACGCCCCGCACCGTGCGATGCGCGCACGACGACCGTGCGCTCGGATCTCGAGGAGGAGAACGACAGGGAGACTCGCTCTGGCCGCGCCGCGGCCCCGTGCGGGATCGAGCTCTCAGAACCGAAGCAGTACCGGTTCGCGACGACGGTACCCAGAGACCGCGGCGGCCGGTGAATCATCCACGCTTCGCCCGAGGCCGATCGCAGGCTTCCGTCGTCGACGGAAGCCGGTGCTGTCGTGCGCCCTCGAGCGAGCGCGACCAAGGAGTGAGACACGTGAGATCACAAGTCAGATCGGCCCGCACGCGGCATCCGATCGCCCGCGCGGCGGCGGTGATGGGCGTCGCCACGCTCATCGCCTCGTCAGTGACAGCGGTGGGCATCAGCGGTGCCGCCTACGCGGCACCCGTCGACATCATCCAGAACGGCACTGCTGCCGTCGCCGAGCCCCCGGCGGTGCCGGGCAATCTGCTGCCCGACGGTCGCTTCGTCTCGGACTTCACCGGGTGGACGAACACCCGCGGCGGCACGCTCTCGCTCAGCGACGACGCGGCCAGCGGCGCCCACTCGCTGAAGGTCTCGGGCCGGGAGAACACGCAGTCTGGGCCGTTCGCGAACGTGGCGGACAAACTCGAACTCGGCGCCTCGTACCGTCTCAGCGGAAAGCTGAAGTACGACGAGGGCAACGCGACCCAGCAGTTCAACTTCACCTTCTGCCCGACGAACTTCAACGGGTGCGCCGACTACGGCCAGAGCTACACGAAGGGCGAGTGGGGATCGTTCTCGCAGGAGTTCACCGCCGAGGCGAAGCACGTCGCCGCGGGGTGGCTCTTCGTCGAGACGCCGTGGGGTTCGAACGCCCTGCAGGACTTCCAGGTCGACGAGGTGTCGCTGGTGAAGATCGCCGACGCCCCGGAGGGCCCGGAGTTCACCAGCCTCGAGAAGGTGCAGACCAAGCCGATCGGCGACCACAACCCACTGGTCGGCCACAAGTTCGGCGCCGACCCGCACCACCTCATCTACAACGGTCGCCTCTACATCTACTCGACCGATGACACCCAGCAGTACGAGCTCAACAGCAAGGACGCGAACGGCCTGCCCACGCAGTCCAACGGCTACGGCGGCATCACCCGACTCAACGTCATGTCCACCAGCGACATGGTCAACTGGGTCGACCACGGCACCGTTCCGGTCGCCCGCGAAGGCGGAGCGGCACCCTGGTCCCGGAACTCCTGGGCGCCGGCCGCGATCGAGAAAGACGGAAAGGTCTACCTCTACTTCTGCGACAGCGGAACCGGCACGGCCGTGGTCGTCGGCGGTTCGCCGCTCGGCCCCTGGACCGACCCGCTGGGCAAGAAGATCATCCCCGACACCGTCTCGCGCGACTACATCGCCGGCGGTGGCTTCCCCGCGGGCATGTGGCTCTTCGACCCCGAGGTCTTCATCGACGACGACGGTCAGGGCTACCTGTACTTCGGCGGCAACTCCCAGATCGGCACCGCGCCGAACGTGCAGGGACCGCAGAACCCGAAGTCGACCCGCGTGGTCAAGCTGCAGGACGACATGGTCACCCTCGACGGCGACCCCGTCGAGATCGACGGACCCGGCATGTTCGAGGCGTCGAGCATCTTCAAGCGCGGCGACACCTACTACTACTCCTACTCGTCGAACTTCCAGGTCAACGAGGTGCCGGGGCAGTACCCCTCGCGTGGCGGCATCGCCTACATGATGACCGACGACCCGATGGACCTCACGGCCTCGAAGTACGCCGGTGTGGCCTTCCAGAACCCGAGCGCGTTCTTCGGAGCGGGCAACGGCGGCAACAACCACTCCGACATGTTCACCTTCAAGGGCGAGACGTACTTCACCTATCACGCGCAGACGCGCGGTGCGGCGTGGGCGGCGGCGCTCGGTACCCCGGGGGCGACCCAGGGCTACCGCTCGGTGCACATCGACAAGCTGGAGTTCAACGAGGACGGCACGGTCAAGCCGATCGTGGGCACGCGTGCCGGCGTCGAGCAGGTCGAGGCCTTCGACCCCTACCGCACGTTCGAGGCGGAGACCCTGGCCTGGCAGCTCGGTGTCAGCGTGACTGCGACGGATGCTGCGTCGGTAGAGTTCCCCGAGCACAACGGCGGCGGCAACATGGTGCTGTCGGGTGTCGATGACGGCGACTTCGCCGGACTCTCCGGAGTGGACTTCGGCACGGGCGCCAAGACGGTGTCGGCGCGCGTCAAGCCGCTTGTCGCCGGCGGCAGCATCCAGGTCCGTCTCGATGACGTCGACGGTCAGGTCGTCGCGGAGATCCCCGTCGACGGAACCGTCGGCGAGTGGACGACCGTCGAGGCCGAGGTGACCGGCGCGATCGGTGAGCACGACGTGTTCTTCGTCTTCGCGGCCCCCGAGGGCGCGAGCGCGGACACCGATCTCGTCGAGGTCGACAACTGGGCGTTCGCCCCTGCTGAGGAGGGCCCGGGAACCGAGCTGGTCGCCGAGCTGTCCCGCGACGAGGTCGAGGCCGGCGGATCCGTGACGCTCACGGCATCCGGCGTTCCCGCCACCGAGGTCGAGGTCGGCATCGAGAGCACCTACCGTGCTCTCGCGACCGTCGAGGTCGCCGAGGGCGCGTTCGAGGCGGAGCTCGTCATCCCCGCCGACGTCGAGCCGGGTGCGCACGAGATCGTGATCCGCGACGGCGAGACCGAACTGGCGAGGCTGGCTCTGACGGTCACGGCGTCCGGCGAGGGCACCGCGGGTACCGATGGTGCGGGTGCCGATGAGGGCGCCGATGGCGCAGGAACGGCATCCGGCTCGGGAACCGCCACGGGGACCGGTTCCGCCACGGGAACAGGCTCCGGCACGGGCTCCGACGGTTCCGGTGGGTCGCTGGCGAACACGGGTGCTGACGCGGTCGGCACTCTCAACGCTGCGCTCCTCGGCGCCCTGCTGCTCACGCTGGGTACCGGTGCATGGATGACGCACCGACGTCGCCGCACTCTGGGGGTCACCGACAGCGAGTGAGTCCCGACGGCGACCCGCTCGTGTCTCTGCGTGATGCAGAGCGCGGGCGGGTCGCCGCCTTCACGGTCGAAACGGATCAGTCCGACGCTGTGATCACGAGCGCCTGGATGCGTCCGCGTATCTCGCCCTCACCGAAACGCTCCGCGATCCGCTCGGCCGCCCGCTCGGTGGCCTGCTGCACGGCGCCGGAATCTCTGGCCTCGATCTCGGCGCGCACCGGTGTCCCCTGGCAGTACGCGGTTGCGGCGATCAGCGCAGACGGCGCGATGCTCTGCGCGGTGATGGTGTCGATCGTGATGCGGGTGAAGCCGGCATCCCTCAGGTCCTGCTCGATGCGCCCGACGTCGTGATAGCCGTGCGGAATGCGCTCCATGAAGGTCGGCGGGTCGGCAGGGAACATCTCGGCGAGCGCTTCGCCGACCTCCCTCGCGAAGTCGTTGCTGTCGAGCGCGTCCCACACGCTGAAGACGAATGTCCCGCCGGGCGAGAGCACGCGCAGCGCCTCGCGATAGCCGCGCACGCGGTCGGGGAAGAACATCGCGCCGAACTGGCACAGCACCAGGTCGAACGCCTCGTCGTCGAACGGCAGGTCGAGCGCATCGGCGGCGCGCCAGCGCACGCGGGGATCCGACAGGACGGATGCAGCGAACTCGAGCATCGGCGGGCTGAGATCGGTCGCAGCGTAGCTCGCGCCTGCGGGCAGCCGGGGCAGGACGAACCTCGCGACGACACCGGTGCCGGTAGCGGTCTCGAGCACTCGTCGTGGTGACAGCGAGACGACCCTGCTCGCAAGATCTGCCGCGTAGGGCTCGAAGATGAGCGGCACCATGTAGCGGTCGTAGTTCTCGGGGATGGAGCCGGAGAACAGGCTGTCGGGTTCGGGCATGATTGCACCTCTTGACCGGATCGTACGCCTGCGGTGACCGCGGTACCAGCCGTACTCGCGTCGAGGCGGAGCAACACGATGGTGGATCAGAACTGCATCCCCGGAGGGCATCGGAGCGACGTTTCTGATCCATCATCAGGAAAAGGGGAGCGGGTCGGGAACTGCCCGCAGCTCGGGTCTAGGTCAGGAGCGGTCCGAGCTCCCGCGCCGCCGCGATGACGGACAGGGCGATCGCGCCGGAATCGTCGATGTGTCTGCGCGGACCCGAGTACGACAGCGCTCCGGCGAGCATGCCGGCGGCGTCGGTGATCGGCGCGACCAGACACCCGCGCTGTCCGTCGCGGACGCGGATCACCCCCAGCTCGCGGAACTCGGCGACGAGATCGTCGGCGACATGCTCCCCGCGCACCGCTTCCCCTCGCACGACAAGGGGCAGCATGCCCAGCGCGTATCGGGTGGGCTCGTGCTGCAGGCCCTGCCTGTTCGAGAGGGGGAAGTCAGGGTCCTCATCGGCGACGACGACTCTGTCCTGGCGGTAGAGCACGAGATGGATGCCACCTCGCGCGCTCGCCCTGGTCCGCTCGAGGATGTCCCGTGCGGCGCGCGGGATGCGCTCGACGCCGATGCTGCCGGCCAGCAGCGCCACTTTCGTGCCCAGTGCGAAGCCGGCGAGATCCGGCGTCCGGACCAGGTACTCGTCCTGCACCAGCAGGTTGAGCAGACGATAGGTCGTCGCGCGCGGCATCCCGAGCCGCTCGGCGAGCTGTCGTGCGGTGACGCCGGCCCCCATCGCCGCGACCGCCTCGAGCATCGACAGCGCGCTGTGGATGGCGGTGGGCTGTCGCGCCGTGATCGATACCGCCTCGCCACCCGTCATTCGGCGGCGTCTCCGGGCACGCCTCCGCTGCGGGCGACGCCGCCGAGCACGTGCGCGGCGACCGGCTCGTCGTAACGTCCGACCTCTCCGAGCGGCGCGCGCCGTCGCCATCGGATCAGGGCCGCAGCGATGACGGCGAAGCCGAGAGTGAGCCAGACCCCCGGGTTCCCGGCCGTGGCCTCCGCGGTGAGGTAGACGGTCAGGCATCCCGTCAGCGCCGCCGCCGCAGTGACGGCGACGAGGACGGATCCGGCGGTGATCTCCCCGATGCGACGCAGGAACAGAGGAGCGGCGATGCAGACCAGTACGTAGGCGACGATGTAGCCCGCGGCCGAGATCAGCAGAACAGCCTTCATCGCCTCCCACGGCGACACCCCGGCCGCGACGATCACGATCGGGACCACGACGATCGGCGGCACCGCGACGACGATCGCGCCGATCGGCGTGCGGTGACGTCGGTGCGTGCGGCCGAGCTGCGCGGGGACGACCCCGTCGCGCGCGAGCGCGAACACGATGCGGGTCAGTGCGGTCGTCGATGCGATGGCGCAGGCGAGGCCCGAGGTGGCGACGCCGACGTCCGCGACGGCGGCCCAGGCGGAGAGACCGAATCGCGAGGCGAGTTCGTCGAGCAGCGCGACCGAGTTCGTCCCTCCGATCGCCGCGGCTCCGGCGATCTGCGTGTAGGCGGCGATGAGGTAGAAGACTCCGGTGACGCCGACGCTCCACACGACGGCACGAGGGATGTTCTTCAGGGGCGAGCGGGCTTCGACGCCGAGCGTCGCGGAGCTCTCGAAACCGACGAACGCGGTGATCGCGAGCACCGCCCCGCCGGCCACGCCGGCCACCGAGACGTCGTCGGGTGAGAAGACCGCCGCCGGGTGGATCGGCCCGATCTGCACGAGGAGCACGATCAGCAGGAGCAGGATCAACGCGACGGAGACGAGCTCGACGAGGAGCGCGACCCGGGACGAGAGACGGATGCCGCGAACGAGCACGATCGCGAGCACCGCCGCCTCGATGACCAGCGCGCCGAGAGCGATCGGGGTCGCGGGGAGATGGGGCCACAGCCGGGTCACGAGCATCGTCGCGTAATGCGCACCGCCCAGGAGGGCGAAGATCGAGATGAAGGCATACCCGACGAGGATCGCCGCGCCCGTCGCGAGTCCACCTGCCGCGCCGAGTCCCCTCGCGGCGTAGGTGTAGAGCGAACCGCTGGCGGCGAACCGCCGAGTGAACTGGTTGATCGTCCGTGCCACCAGGAACGTGATGATCATGGCGAGGGCCATCACGAGGACGGTCGCACCGCCGGCCAGATCCGCCACCATCAGCACGGCCATCGCCGAAGCCGCAGCCGGGGCGATGGCCGCGACCGACTGCGCGAGGACGTCGGCGAAGCCCACGGTGTGCCGGTCGAGTCCGTGCAGGGGGGAACGGGCCGCGAACGAGCGGACGGTCTCCGGGCGCTCGATCGCCTCTTCCAGTGCAGACATGTGACCTCCGCCGCCCGTCACGCGATGCGTTCTGCGCGATGAGACGAGGCTACGAGCGATCGGTTGCCGGAACGCGTCCGCGGTGTTTCACGCAGATGTCGTCCGAATGAGACAGCCCGCACCACGCTGTCCCGTTCGCCGTGAGGGGAGATGTCACCCCGGCGAGACGGACAGGCAATCCCGCCGCGGGATGGTGAGGGAACTGCTCCGCTCCGCTTCTCTCAGAAGGGTCTGCACATGGTCCAGATTCAGTCCAGTACCGCCGCGGCGTCCTCGAAGAAGGTCCTGTCCGGATCGCTCGGCGCCACGGCGATCGTCTTCATGGTCGTCGCCGCCGCCTCGCCCCTCACGGTGATCGGCGGGTCGGCCCCGCTCGGCATCCTGCTCGGCAACGGCTCGGGCTTCCCGGCGCTGTACGCCATCAGCGCCGTCGTCCTCCTCCTCTTCGCCGTCGGCGTGTCCGCAATGGCCAAGCACGTCCCCAACCCCGGTGCCTTCTTCACCTACGTCGGTTACGGGCTCGGACGCTCCACCGGTCTCGCCTCCGCATGGATCGCGATGCTCACCTACACGACGATCCAGGTGTCGGTCTACGGATACATGGGGTACGTGCTGAGCTTCACCTTCGAGGGTTTCGGCATCTCGCTTCCCTGGTGGTTGTACGCCATCGCCGTCGTCGCGCTGGTCGGCTACCTCGGCTACCGTCACATCGATCTGTCCAGCAAGGTGCTCGGCGTCCTGCTGTGCGCCGAGGTCGGCATCGTCCTCGTCCTCGTCGCGGCGGTCGTGTTCTCCGGCGGTCCTGAGGGGCTGAGCCTGGCCCCGTTCGAGCCGGCGAACGTCGCGAGCGGCTCTCCCGGCGTCGGGCTGATGATGGCGATCGCGGCCTTCATCGGGTTCGAGGCGACCGCAGTGTTCCGCAGCGAGGCGCGCGACCCCGACCGCACGATCCCGCGCGCCACCTACATGGCCGTGATCGGCGTGGGCGTGTTCTACACCCTCGCATCCTGGGGCCTCGTCATGGCCTGGGGGCCCTCGAACATCCTCGATGAGGCCGCGGCCGACCCCGGAACGCTCATCCTCCGCACGATGTCGGCGTACCTCGGCCCGACCGGCGAGATCATCACGAACGTCCTCCTCATCACCGCGATGTTCGCGTGCGTGCTGTCGTTCCACAACGTCGTCGCACGCTACCAGTACTCCATGGCGGGTGCCGGGGTGCTGCCCGACCGGGTGGCCGCCGTCCACTCCCGCCACATGTCGCCGCACGTCTCCTCGTTCGTGCAGACCATCACCGCGATCGTCCTCGTCGCCCTGTTCGCCGTCCTCGGGCTCGACCCGGTGCTGCAGGTGTTCACGTGGTTGGCCGGAGTGGCGACCGTGGCGATCGCCCTGCTGATGGCGGTGACGTCGATCGCCGTGATCGTCTATTTCGCCAGGACGCGCAAGGACAAGCGGATCTGGAACACCGTGATCGCCCCGGTGCTCGGGTTCATCGGCCTGGTGCTCTCGGTCGTCATGATCGTCGTCTACTTCCCGATCATGGTCGGCGACGTGGATGCCGAAGGCAACCCGGCGTTCGGCGCCGTCAGCTGCTGCCTGCTCGGGCTGGTCGTCGTCTTCCCCCTCCTCGGGTACGCCCAGGCGGTATGGATCAGAGCCCGACGGCCCGCCGCATACGCCAAGCTCACCGACGCGATCGCCGGCTGAGAAGCACCCCGACACCCCTAAGGAGAATCACCATGACACTCACCGCCCCCACCGGAAGCCCCGCCGACCTGCCGGAGAGCTCGGCCGACACCGCGGCGCCCCTGCCTCACGTGGATTTCCTCTACCTCTCCGAAGCCGACATGATCGCGGCCGGCGTGACCGACATGCACCAGTGCGTCGACACGATGGAGGAGATGTTCGCGCTGTTCGCCGCCGGCGACTACCGCATGACCGGTGAGAGCAACGACTCGCACGGCGCGATGATGACGTTCCCCGAGACCTCGCCGTTCCCGAACATGCCCGTGCCCACCGAGGACCGGCGGTTCATGGCCATGCCGGCCTACCTCGGCGGCGACTTCCAGACGACCGGCGTCAAGTGGTACGGCTCCAACATCGCCAACCGCGAGAAGGGGCTTCCGCGGTCGATCCTCATGTTCACGCTCAACGACACCGACACCGGGGCACCGCTCGCGTTCATGTCGGCGAACCTGCTCTCCGCCTATCGGACCGGCGCCGTTCCAGGGGTCGGTGCTCGGCACTTCGCCCGCAAGGACTCGCGTGTCGCCGGGATCGCCGGCCCCGGCGTCATGGCGCGCACGGTGCTCCTGGCCTTCATGGACGCCTGCCCGCTGATCGACACGCTGAAGATCAAGGGCCGCGGCGCCGAGAGCCTCGCGCGCTTCCAGGACTGGGTGCGCGACGAGTTCCCGACGATCACCACGATCGAGGTCGTCGACACGATCGAGGACGTCGTCCGAGGCAGCGACCTGGTGAGCTTCTGCACCACGGGCACGGGATCCGGCGGGTCGGAGAACTACCCGACGATCCAGCGGGAGTGGATCAAGCCCGGAGCGTTCTTCGCGATGCCGTCGCTGTGCAACACCGACGACTCCCTCCTGGAGAGCGACATCACCAAGGTCGTCGACGCGTACGGGCTGTACGAGACCTGGTACGAGGAGTTCCCGAAGCCGTCGTTCGAGTACATCCCGATGGTCGGGCAGAAGTGGATGGACCTCGTGAAGGCGGGAGAGCTCGCGCGCGATGAGCTCATCGACATCGGCGATGTCGTCTCTGGAAAGCGGCCCGGCCGGCAGAGCGACGACGAGATCGTCATCATGTCGGTCGGCGGGATGCCGGTGGAGGACGTCGCCTGGGGGACGAAGGTCTACCGCAACGCTCTCGAACGCGGCATCGGTCAGAAGCTGAACCTGTGGACCGAGCCGGCGCTCGCATGAGTGCGGGAGAGATCATCCGCTCTGTCGATGTCGCGGTGGTGGGTGCGGGTTCCATGGGGTCGATGGCCCTGTGGCACCTCGCGAAGTCGACGGGGCTGTCGGTGCTGGGCATCGAGCAGTACGGTCCGGCGCACGGACATTCCGCGTTCGCCGGCGAATCGCGCCTGTTCCGCGCGGCCAACAAGGAGGGCGCGCTGTACACGACGGCGGCGCTCGAGGCCAGGGCGCTGTGGACCGAGCTCGAGCGCGAGTCCGGCCGCCAGCTGCTGCTGAAGACCGGCGTCCTCGCGGTCGCGCAGGATGGGCATCCGTTCCTCGAGTCGACGCAGCGATCGATCGCCGAGGGAGATCTGCCGCACCGGGTCCTCGACACGGCGGAACTCCGCCGCGAGTACCCGCAGTTCGCCGTCGAGGACGGCGACATCGGGGTCATGGATGTGTTGGGTGGCGGACTGCGGTCCGAGCTGGCGGTGGCGACCGCGCAGCGGGCCGCGATCCGGCGTGGGGCGGAGATCCTGTACAACACCCCTGTCCTCGGCATCGACGAGGGCGCGGATGCGGTGACGATCTCGACGTCGGCCGGCATCGTCCACGCGCAGCGGGTGATCGTCACGACCGGCGCGTGGACGACGAGGATCGTGCCGGAGCTGCGCGATCTGGTGAGCGCCATCGCCATCCCGCTCACGTGGTTCATGCCGGAGGACATCAGCGAGTTCACCCCGGATCGCTTCCCGTGCTGGATGCGGGACATGGACGGCGAGCACGCGTTCGGCGTTCCCACGCTCGACGGCTACTCGGTCAAGATCGCTCCCACCACCGACATCGAGACGATCGACGACCCTGCCACGGACCCCAGGGAGCTCTCGCGTGCGCAGCTGCGGGAGTGCACGGCGATCGCCACCCGGATGTTCCCCGGCATCCTGCCCGAGGTGGTGCGCTCGTCGATCCACCCGGAGTCGACGACGGTCGATCACGTCCCGATCCTCGATGTCTCCGAGTCGGGGCGGATCGTGATCGGAGCCGGCTTCTCGGGGAACGGCTTCAAGTTCTCTCCCGCCTACGGGCGGATGCTCGCAGAACTCGCCGAGAGCGGATCGAGCGCGCTGCAGCATCCTCTCTTCACCCTCGATCATCATCGACGTCGCGCCCGGGCGCGGGCCGACGATCTGGTGCTCGCCGACGACTATCCGGTCCTCCAGGGCCACTGACACGAAGGACCGAACCGATGATGATCACCAGTGTGAAGAGCGGAAGCAAGTTCGAGACCCTCGCGAGCTACTCGCGGGCGGTCGCGATCGGCGACTGGATCTTCGTCTCGAACACCGCCGGCATCGACTACGAGACGAGGACGCTGCCCGACACGGCGGCGGAGCAGCTGCGACTCGCGGTCGCCACCGTCGAGCGCGCGCTCGAGGCCGTGGACTCCTCGCTCGCCGATGTCGTGCGCATCCAGGTCTTCGTCCCCGACGAGGCCGATGTGGACGAGACGACGCAGGTGCTCGGCGAGGTGTTCCGCGGCATCGAACCGGCGCTCACGATGACGCGCAGCCCGCTCGCGGGCGAGTACAAGGCCGAGATCGAGGTGACCGCGCACCGCGGTGCCGGGTCGGCGCGGCGGGAGCGGATCGACCTGTGAGCGCCGGGCCGTTCGACCTCACATCGAGGGCGGGCCCGTCGTCACCTATGGAGAGGGTGGAGACGCCACCCGGGTGAAGGAGTGAGCGAAGTGAGAGTTCTCATTGCCGGTGGACGAGGTCGAGTGGGATCGAAGGTTGCGGATCTTCTCGAGGCGCGCGGCGTGGAGGTCGTCTCCGGCGGACTGGATGACGGAGTCGACTACATCGAGGGCACGCGAGTCGCTGAGGTTCTGGAGGGCGTGGACACGATCATCAACGTCCTCAACACCAATCGATTCGACGAGGAAGGCGCGGTCGGTTTCTTCGACGGCACGACCCGCGCACTGACGACCGCCGCTGAAGAGGCAGGGGTGACGCACCACGTCCTCCTCTCGATCGTGGGCGTCGGCGACGAAGACGGCTCGGACATCGGCTACTACCTGGGAAAGGTGGCGCAAGAGCGTGCGCTCAAGGCCGGTTCGATTCCGTACACCATCGTCCGCTCGACGCAGTTCCAGGGCTATGTTCCGGTGCTGGCCGACCAGCACACGGTGGACGGCAAGGTTCTCGCTCCGCGGGATCTGATTCAGCCCGTGGAGCTCGATGAGCTCGTCGCTCTGCTGGCTGAGGTCACGCTGTCCGGCGGCCCCCTCGGAGAGGTCGAGATCGCAGGACCCGAGCGGTTCCGCATGGACGACCTGCTCCGTGCCACGCTCGCAGTCGCCGGCGACCCCAGAGACGTCGTCACGGTCGAGAGTTCTGGTGCGGAAGACGCGCTGGTGCCTCGAGGCGAGTACCTCGTCGGGAAGACTCTGTACCCGATCCGCGACATCCCCCTCGCGAGCTGACTCCCGTTTCGATCACCGGGCGCGTCCGGGCCTCGGATCAAGAGCCTCACCCATCACAGCCTTGTCAGCGTGGTCGGTGAGGCTCTTCTCCGTATCTGGCCATCACGCGGCGCGGTGGCGGCGCGGGGGCAGGAAGAGGCCCGCACCAAGCAGCACAGCGAATCCGAGAACGATGACCTGGCCGATCTGGTCCGATACGGACATGTGGCTGAGATGCGTGACGTGATAGAGGAAATGGAGCACCCCGAACGTGGTCCAGGCGATACCGAGGAGCCGATAGCCGATCTGGGAGTGCCAGAACAGGCCGAAGACGCTGGCCGCCCCGAGCGCAAGATACTGTGCACCATGGTCGCGGATCAGGTGCTCGTTGAAGGGCCCGTCCTGCGAGATCCACTCGCCCAGGACCGCCGGGAAGTGGTCGTAGAACTGCGCGGGGAAGAAGTACGCCCACGTGCCGACGACGGCGGCGATGATGATGGAGCCGACGAGAGCAGCGACCTGAACTCCGCCGATGCGTCGGTCGTCGCTCGCTGCCTCGACGGAGAGATCGGCGTGGTCATTCATGAGAGGTCCGTTCCTCGACGCCGACCGTCGATGCGCCGTGTGAAGAGAAGGGCTTGTGCGTGTCCATCTCGCTGGTCTGATCGGGGGATACCCATTCGCTGAGCTTGCGGGGGTCCAGCACGAGCCACACGTCGGTGATCCGCTCCGCTTCCACGTGGAAGCTGGCGATTCCGAAGAGCTGGCCGCGGAGAGTCAAGGCGTATCCCAAGCCGTCGGCGGTGCGCCGCTCCTCGAACACGAGCTCCGGCCGCTTCCGCATGACACCGAAGAGGAAACGCGCGACGCGGTCCGAGCCTGTGACGACGTTGGGGGCGGCACTCACGACTCCGCCGCCATCCGCGCGCAGCTCGACCTCCGGTGCGAGAGTCTTCATGAGAAGCCGCATGTCCCCTCCCTGGCTCGCGGCCAGGAACGCGCGAACCACATCGTCATGCGTCTTCGACGCGACCACCGTCGTACGCCGCTCACGCACGTGTCGTCGCGCGGAGGAAGCCAACTGACGGGCGGCTTCGGGCGAACGCCCTACCAGATCTGCGATTTCATCGAACGGAGTGCCGAACACGTCGTGCAGCACGAACGCGACGCGCTCCGCCGGCGTCATCGATTCCAGAACCATCAGAAGCGCGGTGCTCACCGCGTCATCGAGAGTGACGCGGTCCAGCGGATCTTCCACCGCTCCCGCAGAGGCATCAGAGACGGCTCCCGTGCCGACGAAGAGGTCCGGCGGGATCGGCTCCGGCAGCCACTGCCCGATCTGCTTCTCGCGGCGCGCCTTGGCCGAGCCGAGCACGTCGAGTGCGATTCGGCTGGCGACTCGGGTCAGCCAGGCCGCCGGACTGCGGATCTCGCCGCGTTCCTGTTCGGTCAGCCGATACCAGCGGATATAGGTCTCCTGAACGATGTCTTCCGCGTCTGCCAAGGTTCCCGTCATCCGATAGGCCAGGGAAACCAGGCGGCGACGTTCGCCGACCACACCCGCATCACCCTCGGCCGGGAACCCTGCCGGCTCGTCTCGCGACATCTCTCGCCTCTCTGTGAGGCCGCCTCGCGTCCGTGAGGAACTCCGCGGCCCATAGCTCTCTCAACAGATTTGACGAAGGGGGACGCCGAATCGTGAGGTCTCGTGATCGGGAGGCGAGGACGAGCGCTATCAGGACATGGAGGTCCCGGCCGCCGAGAGGCGAGCGGCGAGAGCGGCGGACGCTTCCCGCAGCGCGGCGGGCCCGACGATCGTGAACGGCGCGTCGAAGCGCGCGAGCGCCGCGATTACACCGGTCCACGACCACGAGCCGAGCGTGAGCCGGCACGAGCCCTCGCCGACCGGCTCGACGGTCCCGTCTGCTCCGATCCACCCCGCGACCTCGTGCGCGGGCAGGGACATCTCGACCTCGCCCACGCACGGCCAGCGGTCCTCGGCATCCGATCCCTTGGCGCGGGCGGCGAGGTAGGTCTGCGCGTCGGCGGCCGGTAGGGGACGCGGCGTGAACGACGGTCCGGTCGGCACCCGCGGGGTCATCCGGTCGAGGCGGAAGATGCGCCAGTCGTCGGCATCCAGATCCCAGGCGAGCAGATACCAGCGCCCTTCGCGCGACACGACGGCGTGGGGCTCGGTGCGTCGCGACGGCCGGTCGGTCCCGCCGTATCCGAACCGCAGCACCATCCGATCGCGCACGGCTGCGCTCGCGGCCTCCAGAACGGCGGGATCGACGCGCGTCGCAGACGGAGCACCCGAGAAGCGGATGCCGTCGACGCGGTGCCTCAGACGCGACGGCATCACCTGGCGCACGGTGGCCAGCGCTCGCGCCGCACCTTCGTCGAGGTCGACCCCCGTCGCGGCGACGCTCTGGAGCGCGACCGCGATGGCCACGGCCTGCTGATCGTCGAAGTGCAGCGGGGGCAGGTCGGAGCCGGCCTCGAGGCGATAGCCGCCGTCTGGGCCCTTGATCGCGACGATCCGATAGCCGAGCTCGCGCAGCCGGTCGACGTCGCGACGCACGGTGCGGGGTGTGACCTCGAGACGGTCGGCCAGCACCTGCCCCGGCCAATCGCGGGGCGTCTGCAGCAGCGAGAGGAGCGTGAGCATGCGAGCCGAGGCACCGATCATGCTCCTATTGTGCGCCGAGTAGCGGACCGAATCTGACCTCTACTCCTGCGATCGTGAGGCCCGACGGCATCCGTTCGTCGCATCGAATCGAAGGACATGGTCATGATCTCCACCACCACCCACCTCAACTTCCCCGGTACCGCCCGAGAGGCGCTCGAGTTCTACGGCTCGGTGTTCGGCGCCGTCACGCTGTCGACCTACGCCGACTTCGGGATGCCGGCGGATGCTCCGGGCGCCGACCGGATCGTGTTCGGTCGGGTCGAGGGAGCAGACGGCATCCGCCTGCTCGGCTACGACATCCCGGGGCAGAGCGCGGCGGCCTCCGGGTGGACCCGGCGCGAGAACGGCGTGACGCTCACGGATCGGCCCTTCTTCCAGTCGCTCAGCGCCGACTCCCTGGACGAGCTGACCGGGTACTGGGAGGCCCTCTCCGTCGGGGCCGAGATCGTCGAGCCGCTCGCCGCATCGGCCTGGTCGCCGGGCTTCGGCATGCTCACGGACCGCTTCGGCGTGACCTGGACCCTCGACGTGCGCACCGCGTGACAACGGCTGCCGCACGGGCGGTGACGCGGAGCGAGTGAACGCCGGGGCGACGACGTGCAGAGGGCGCACACCTCGATGCGAGGTGTGCGCCCTCCGGTGAGGCGTCGAGGTCAGGCCTCGATGCGGCTCCGGCGCCGCGCGGCGGCGAACATGCCACCCGCGGTCAGCAGGATCAGGGCCAGCAGACCCGCGGCGATCGGAAGCTCGGCTCCGGTCTCGCTCAGCTGCTCGCCTGTGCCACTGCCACTGCCACTGCCACTGCCACTGCTGGTTCCGGTGCCGTTGGCGGAGGAACCGCCCGCTGCCGAGGTGCCGTCGGCGCCCGATGTTCCACCGGCATCCGAAGAGCCGTCGGTCCCGCCGGCATCCGCCGAACCATCGGCATCCGCATCGCTGTCGACCGGCACCTCGGCGGCGCGGACGACGTCGGTCGGAGCGCTCGTCGCCGATCCGTCGCGGAAGCCTTCGAGTGTTCCGGTGACGGTGACCGTGATGCGGGAGCCCTCGGCGTCGGCCGGGATGAGGAACTCGTTCGCCGCGAGTGCGGCGGCGCGCAGCGCCGGAGCGGGCTCGGTGACGGGCTCTTCGGTCTCGACCGGGACACCGTCGATCGCCCACTCGTAGGCGAGTTCGGTGCCCTCGGGCCAGCCCGCTGACGAGGCCGTGAGGGTCTCGCCGACGACGGCGTCACCCGTGATCACGGGGAGTTCGCTGGGGGCGAGCTTCTCGACCACGAGGGTGTCGACGGAGCAGTCGGCGCAGGTGCCACCGACTGTGACGACTCGGCTCGTCGTGGCGAAGGTGCCGCCGGGCGAGGAGTCGAGGATGGTCGCGCTGAGCGTCAGCTCGACCGTGGTCCCGACGGCGGTGCCGGCCGGCACCTGCCAGCGCAGGGTCGTTCCATCGAGGGTCGCACCCTCGGGCAGAGCATCCAGCTCGGCGTTCGCGAGCAGCTCGGTGAGGTCGATCTCGACGACTGACGAGGCGAGCGCGACGCGACCGGTGTTGGTGGCCGACACGGTGTACGAGACGGAGTCGCCGGGCAGCAGCGCCGTCTCGCTGCCGCCGGTCAGTGCGACCGAGAGCTTGTCGGGCCAGGCCGGCTTGCCGGGCTCGAGGATCCAGTCGGTCCAGAATGCTGTGAGGTCGATGCCGGAGAGCTCCTCGGCGAGGGCCTTGAGCTCAGCGCCGGTGCGGCTCTGACCGGTGTTGTCGACCTGCCATTGCTTGATGAGCGTGAAGAAGGCCTCGTCGCCGATGGCGACCTTCAGAGCCGCCCAGAACTGCGCGCCGCGCGTGTAGGTCTGGTACGAGTACAGCTCGGCCGAGTCCGTCTGGCCGCCCGGGGCGATGGCCCAGTTCGGGCTCGTCTCCGCCATGTTGTTCCAGGAGGTGAAGTACGTCTGCTCGGACGGCGTGGCATTGGTGCCGAAGCCCTCGGTGGAGTTGTAGAACGTCGGCGCCCAGGTCGCCATGCCCTCGCCCATCCAGATGTTCGTCCAGGTGCTGGGGGCGACGTTGTTGCCGTACCACTGGTGCACGAGCTCGTGGATGAGAGTGTTGCCCGCGACCGAGTTGGTGCTGGGGAAGAACGAGCGGTCCTGCGTCTCGAGCGCGTAGTTCACGCCGCTCGGTACGGTGTCGACCACGACGCCGGTGCTGCCGCCTGGGTAGGGGCCGAACAGCGACTCGAGGTTGCGGGTGATGGTCTCGAGCTGTGCGACGCGGTTGGTGATGGTCGTCTTGTTCTGCGCGCTCAGCGCGGAGTCCATGAACGACCAGGAGGGGATGACCCGACCGTCGGTCAGTGTGACGGATCCTTCGATCACGTCGAACTTGCCGATGTCGATGACCGCCAGCTCCGAGGCCATCGGCCGGCTCTGCCGCCAGGTCCAGGTCGTGCGGTCGCCGGAGACGGTCTTGGACTGCAGCTCGCCGTTGCTGGCGACCGCCGCGGCACCGGTGCCGGTGGCACTGGTGATCTCGCTCGGTGCGTCGACCGAGATCGTGTAGGTGGCCTTGTCGCTGGGGGTGTTGTTGTGCGGGAAGCCGGTCATCATGCCGATCGGCTGGCCGAGCAGCACCGCGCCGTCGGCGGTCGGGTTCCAGCCCTCGTAGCTGCCGTCCGCGTCGACGTGGCGCGAGGGCGTGCCGCTGTAGTCCACGGTCACGGTGAACTCGCCGCTGACCGGGGTCGCCGGGGTCACGATGAGCTTGTACTTGATGGCGTCCGCGTCGATGTCGCGGGTCCAGGTGGCCGGTGCGCCGTTCACGAGCACGGAGTCGACGGTCATGCCCTCGAAATCCAGCGAGAACGAGCGCAGCGGAGCCGCGGCACGGGCGGTCATCGTCGTGCTCGCCTGGGGGATCGTGCCCGTCATGTAGTTGCTCACCACGCCGGTGGCGTTCCAGGTGAGGTCGATGTCGTAGTCGAGGGCGTCGTAGCCGCCGTTGCCGACGTTCGGGAACATCGCGTCGCCGGAGGTCTGCGCCCCGTCGATCGGGTCGTCGGCGGCGGATGCCGGCAGGGCGGTGGCGAGGACGGAACCGGCGAGCAGCGCGGCGACCGCGGAGGTCGCGAGAAGCCGCCGCCCCCGGGGGGAGGAGGTGGATCGAGTCATGAGAGCTTTCAGATCGGCATGGGCAGAGGCGACAGGTCACGTCGTCGTGGGGTGGCTGTGGCTTGTGGCCTGGTCGCGGCGGGATGCTCGCAACCTACGGACTCGCTATGTCCGAAACATATCCACATTGTGTCGAGCCTGTTGCAGGAAATCTTCCTGCCGCTGCGGGGCGGTTAGTCGGCGCGAGCGGGAACGGCAAGGGGGTTCGCGATGTCGGTGGCCGCACGTAGAAAAGGAGCACGAGGCGAGGAGAGTGACGTGGCTGCAGGAGACATCGAGACGTTCCGTCGGGGCGGGACCTGGTTCAACCGCATCCAGGGCGAGACCGGTGTGATCGGTTCCGGTTACGACGATCGAGCGGCTGCCGTCGTCGCCGGCCGGGGATCGGCGGCGGCGCGTCAGGTCGCGCATACGGTGCGCGAGGAGGAGGGGCCGTCCGACGATCTCGAGCCGGGGGAGACGAATCCCCGGGATCTCATCGGACGGCGGTTGGACTGAGGCGATGAAGTTCGGAAAGGAGAGCGGATGGCGAGGACGCCAGTGCTGCAGGTGTGCGTGAACGGCGCGAGGGATGTGGCCGAGCATCCGTGGCTGAGTGCAGATGCCGAGATGGTCGCGGCGGATGCCGCCCGAGCCGTCGAAGCGGGTGCGGACGAGATCCACGTGCACGTGAAGGACTCGGCGGGTCGTGACAGCGTCGCCGCGGAGGATGTCGCACGCTGGCTCGGAGCGATCAGGTCGGCATGTCCGGGCGTTCGCGTCGGCGTGAGCACCGGAGCGTGGAGCGAGCCCGATCCTGCGCGGCGTCTCGCCGCGGTGGCGGCCTGGACGGACCTTCCCGACTTCGCGTCGGTGAACTTCCACGAGGAGGGGGCGGAGGAGCTCGCCGTGCTGCTGCAGTCGCGCGGGGTCGGCGTCGAGGCGGGGATCTGGGATGCTGCGGGTCTGGACGTCTGGCGTCGCTCGGCATCCCGCGGCTCGACCATGCGCGTGCTCATCGAGTTGCCCGACGAGACCGCAGACGTCGTGCGCGAGCATGCGGAGGGGATGATCGCGCACGTCGCGCGTGAGGAGCCGAGCATCCCGATCCTGCTGCACGGCGAGGAGCAGTCGGCCTGGCCCGCTCTCGTGCTGGCGAGCGCGTGGGGCTGGGACACGCGCATCGGCCTCGAGGACGTGCTGACCCTGCCGTCCGGGGCGGTCGCACCCGGCAATGCCGATCTCGTCCGCGCTGCGCGCGAGCACATCGCCGCGCGGCGGGCCTGACAGGGGTGAGGCGCCGTCAGGGCCGCCGCTGGTGACGCTGATAGTGGATCAAAAATGCTGCCACGCGTCGCGGTTTAGCAGCACTATTGATCCATCACCGCCGGGATGGGGGCCGAGGGCGGGGCTCAGTCGCGGGTGAAGTGTACCGTGCCGTCGTCGTCGCGGGTGATGTGACCCTCGTAGACCACTGGCTCGGGGTAGACATTGCCGTCGAAGCGCAGCGTGAACCCCTTCGCGTAGGCGACCGAACCGTCGGTGACCTCTGACCAGTCGGCGTTCGATGCCCCGAACCATTCGATCGTCGACGGGTCCGCGACGGTGATCGGAACGTCGAGCAGCGCCGGCGGGCACGACGGACCGACCAGAAGTTCGGCGGTGCACGCGTCACGGAGTTCGATGATCTCGGCATCCGCGGGCTTGACGATGTCGGTTCCGACGAAGACCGAGAGCGACAGGCTCGCGATGTTCAGGCTGACCTTGTCGGGAATGTCGAATCCGGGGAGGGTGTCGGACCCTCGTGGCAATTCATAAGGGATCGGCAGGGCGAATTCATCTGTGCCGTCGGCATCGAGATGCGTCGTTCCGGTCTCGTCGACGTAGGCGAAGTCGTACAGCGCGGGCAGGAGCGTGGCGGTGTAGGCCTCGGCCGCGATCGGGAACTCCTTCTCGCCGTTCAGTACGAGTCGTCCGGGGGAGCCGACGTTGATGAACGACATCTTGCCCTCGCTGCTCCAGCTGATCAGGCGTTCGCCGTCGAAGTTCTTCACTGTGTACTCCGCCGTCACCGGCTCGTCGGGGCCATCGAGGACGTACTCCACGGTCGCGGTGACGGTGTGTTCGTCGCTGCCTTTCGTCGCGATGACCCTGGCGTTCGACGGCAGCGAGACGGATGCTCGATAGAAGTCGACGTCGAGATACTCGTCGGCGAAGTCGATGCTCGTCATCGCGGCGGCCTCGGTCGTCTCTGCCGCACCGAGGTGGTCGAAGAACTCATCGAGCAGGGCGACGCTCGCCTCGGTCGGGCCGTTGCCGTCGACCGTGGCGGATGCTGCGCACCCGGCGAGACTTGCGGCGGCGAGGCCGAGAGCGGCGAGGGCGGCGTAGAGGCGCAGCGATGTCATGGGACTCCGGTCGTCGGGTCGCGCAGCTCCCCCGCGCGAGACGTCCTTCCACGGTACCCGGCGCGCGGCATCCGGTCCTCGAAGTGATCAGGATGCCGGCGCGAGACGCGATGTTCGATTTGGCGGATTCTTGCGTTTTGTTCGTTTGAAGCGCACACTGAAGGAAGAGGTTGGAGAAACTCATGAGTGCGGCAATTCGATCCCGCAGGTCTGTCGACCCCGTCAGCCCGACAGACGCCCAGGGCATCGCAGGACTCGCTCGATTCATCGAGCGCGAGGCGGTCGTCGACGTCAAGCCGAGACTGGTGGGGCCCGACAACGAGTCGATCGAGCTGCCTGATGAGGTGTACGAGATCCTCGTCCGTGTGACAGCCGCGATGCGCGCGGGCAACGCCGTGAGCGTCGTTCCCTACGCCATGCGAGTGAGCACGCAGGAGGCAGCGGAGATGTTGGGGATCAGCCGCCCGACCTTCGTGCGTTTGCTGGAACGCCAGGAGATCCCCTTCGAGCAGCCCGGACGGCATCGTCGTGTTCGACTCTCCGACGTCCTTGCATACCGCGATCGAACCCACAGGGCTGCAGTCGATCGTCTTGATGCCTTGACCGCTGAGGCATCCTCGAGCGGTCTCTACGATGTGGAACAGACTGATTATGCCGAGGCCTTGATGGCCGCCAAGAAGCGGTCGCGCACCGAGTAGCGATGGCTATCTTCGCCGCGGTCCTCGACGCGTGCGTCATGGTGCCCGTCGCCCTGTGTGACACGCTGTTGCGGTTGGCGGAGGAACGAATGTACCGCCCGATCTGGTCGGATCGGATCCTGGCAGAAGCGGCGGATGCGATCTCGCGCATCCATCCCGGCATCCCCGTCGAGCTGATCGAGCGGCGAGTCGCGTACATGAATGAGACGTTCCCGGGTGCACGAGTTGAAGGATTCGCGCAGATCGAGAGCGGCCTCATCCTTCCGGATCCCGACGACAGGCACGTCGTGGCTGCGGCCTTGCGGGCGCATGCGGATGCTGTCGTCACGGCGAACGTCCGCGACTTTCCGGTGGACGTCCTGCATGAACTCGAGCTGGAGGTGATCCCGCCGGATGCGTTCCTCCTCAGCCAGCTGGACATGCGCAGCGCGGTGGTGATGTCTGTGCTGGAGGCGCAGGCCGCTGCGACGCGAAATCCGCGGCGGAGTTTCGATGACGTGCTTACCGCTCTGTCGAGAGCGGGCGCCCCCGACTTCGCGGATGAGGTGCGGAGCCGACTCTGACGGGGCCGTGCGCTACGACTCTGACGGTGTCGTTCGCTACGGAGTGCAGTAGGTGATGACTGCGTCCGTCGCGTTCTGCATGGCGGTCGTGGCGGTCGTGACGTCTGCGGCTTCGCCGGCCACTGCGCTCTTGCTTGCGGCGAGGAACGCGTCGATGCTCGTCGTCCAGGAATCGCGGAGCGTGACGAACTCCGCCGGGCCCTCGATGGCGCGGATGTCGTCGACGATGGTGCTGATCTCGTCGAACGCCGCCTGTGCGGTCTCGACGGTCGGAGAGGATGCTGCGTCGACGACGCCGGTCACCCGTGCCGTCTGGGTCGCCACCTGGGCGCATGCGGCCAGCGCAGATGTCTGTTCCGAGCATCCGGTCAGCAGCACGGCAGCGAGGCCGACGGACGCGAGAGCAGCGAGCTTCTTCATGTTCGCCACGGTACCGGTCGCGGGGTCCGACGTGCCTGGGAGGCGTTCTTACCTGCGCGACAACACGTCAACCGCGCCAGGGCATGACGTTTCGGTCGATTTCATCATGAACTCGCGCGGTTGACCTGTTCCCGAGCGGATGCCGCGGCAGGTGGCGGCAGGTCGCGGGACCGGATCCACCTGTCCCGCGACCCAGGGCTTACTGCACCGACCAGCCGCCGTCGGAGGCGAGCACGACGCCGTTGATGTTCACGCCGTCGTCCGAGAGCAGGAACGTGATCGACGCGGCCAGCTGCTCGGCGGTCGCGACGGTCGGGATCGCCTGCTGGAACGGCGCGAGGCGGGCCGAACCGTACTCCGACATGTTCGGGGGCATCGGGATGCCGGTGGCCACACCGCCGGGCGCGACGCTGTTCACGCGGATGCCCTTCGGTCCGTACATGAACGCCGCCGACTTCGTCACGCCGATGATGCCGTGCTTGCTGGCCGTGTAGGCGTTGCCCGAGGAGTTGCCGCGGAGGCCCGCCTCGCTCGACACGTTCAGCACCGAGCCGCGGCCGGCCTTCTCCATGATCGGCAGCACCGCGCGCATGAGCTTGAACGGTGCGGTGAGGTTGATCGCGATGACACGGTCCCACACGGCATCCGTCGTCTCGCCCGCGGGGGAGAAGTCGTCGTTGATGCCGGCGACGTTGGCGAGCCCGTCGATGGTGTCGCCCGCGGCGGTGACGACGGCGTCGATCGCGTCCTGCTTCGTGAGGTCGCCGGCGACCGTCACGATGTCGGGGAACTCGGTCTTCAGCTCGTCGAGACGCTCGGCCGAGATGTCGGCGGCGATGACGCGGCCGCCCTCGCGGGCGATGCGCTGCGCGGTGGCCTTGCCGATGCCGGATGCCGCGCCGGTGACGATCACGGTCTTGCCGGCGAAGCGGGCGCCTGTCGGCACCTCGGCGGGAGCCTCGTCGACGGGCAGCTCGCCGCCGTTCGCGGCGCGGACCAGGTCATCGATGACGGACTGCGGCATGGCGCCCTGGCTCATCGCGACGAGCTGCTGCAGCGGCAGCCCGAGCACGGGGGTGAGCAGCGCGGGGTCTGCGCCGGTCTGCTCGAACAGGCCGCGGATCAGCGGTCCGCCGGTGGGGTCGTTCAGCCAGTCGCCGATGCTGGAGTGTGCGGTCAGGGCCATTCGTTCTCCTTGTTCGAGTTTCGCAACGGTGCGTCTACTTATTGCACAGCATACGCCTGAGTACCCTGAGCATGTGCCCCGACCCCGAAGTGAATCCGCCCGGCAGGCCGTGCTGGAGGCGATGCGCTCATCTTTGTCTTCGTCGGGGTACGAGGCGGTGACGATCGAGGGGCTCGCGCTCGACGCAGGAGTCTCGAAGCAGACGATCTACCGCTGGTGGCCGTCGAAGGCGGCGATCCTGGGGGAGGCGCTGCTCAGCGGGTCACTGCCGGGGCCGCCGTTGCCGATGACCGATGATCTGGCGGCAGATCTGCGGGCGATGTTCACTGTTCGGGACGACGGCGAGACCATCGCCTTGGCGCGAGCGCTCATCGCGGTGACCGCGACGGATCCGGAGCTCGGGCTTCAACTGAACGAGCGGCTGGCGGCACCGATCCGGGACTGGACCGGGCTGCGGCTCGCCAGGGCTGTGGATGCTGGTGAGGTTCGTGGTGATGTCGACCCTGCGGTCGTCGCCGACCAGTTGATCGCACTGGGCTCGTACTCTGCGCTGCTCGGACGGCCGCTGGGGGCTGAGCGCGCGGATGCGCTTGTCGAGCTTGTGCTGCGGGGGGTCACGACTCCCAGGGGTTGATGACGTCGGCACCCGTCTCAGCGAAGTCGGCCGTGTTGCGGGTGGCGATGGTCGCGCCCGCGGTGATCCCGATTGCCGCGATCTGGGCATCCACGACGCTGATCGGGCGTCCGATTCTGCTGCGTCGGGCGATCACGCCACCGTATTCCGAGGCCGCATTCGCATCGAAGCTCAGTACGTGCGAGTCGAGCAGCGCGCGCATCTGGTCGAAGGCATCGGCGAGGTGTCGCTGTCGGGATCCTCGTGGGAGGAGAGCGATCCCGGCCGCGATCTCGGCGTATGTCACCGAAGTGGTCCAGCCGTCGGACGATGCGAGAGCATCCACCCAGCGGATCACCCGACCGTCGGGCGCAGGCCGCATGAGCTCCGAGATCACGTTGGTGTCGAGGATGATCATGTGAGGGGCTGGGGGAACTCGGATCGGCTGGGGAACTCTGGGGCATCCGCACCCGCGAAGATCGCCGCGATGGCGGTGCCCAATCCCGCCCTGGCCGGCGACGCGGCTACCGAGGCGGTGAGGATGCTGCGGACCTCGGCCTCCATCGAATGCCCTGCGCGGGCGGCGCGCACTTTGAGGGCAGTGATGACGTCGGCATCGAGCCCGCGTACGGTGATGGTCGGCATCGTGCCTCCTGACTGCAATGCTGGCAATGCAGTCATTCTACGCTCCGCTGCTGTCGAGGCAGCACGGGCTCACATCGAGCGCTCGATGTGAGTGCGATACGGGCCAGTGCGCGTATCTCCAGGGAGATCTGAGGTCGCCAGGCGGTGCCCGACAGCGCGGCGAGACGATCGAGAACGGTGCGCACGTCGGCGGGGATCCTGCTCGTCGAGGTCACGTCGCTCCCGCGCGTACCGTAGGTGAACGCGCCGTAGCCGTGGCCGTACTCGTTTCCGTAACAGCGCTCGGATTCAGAGGGATACAGGTGCTCCTCGTGGACATCGTGCGCGGCGTTGATGGTCTCGAGGAGGTCGCGCTCGCCAGCGGCGGATCCGTCGGCGAGCGCGAGGAGTGCGACCATCACGCCTGCCGAGGGGTAGGAGTCGTAGGAACGAGGGTCGGCATTGATCACGTCGCAGGCGATCTTGTGGATCACGGACATCGGATCGCTCAGGGTCCGTTCGGCATCCCGGCTTCGCACGACCCGGCCACGAAAGCGGCGAATATGTCGCATGGTGCGCGCAACGTCGATCAGCGCCATCGCATCGGCGCGGTCTGGCCAGCCCAGCCGGCTGCCAACGTCTTCGACGAATGCGGGGGTGAGCCATCCCGTCGCCGGATCCTGTGCCACGCCGTCAGCGCCAATGGCTTCGAGGAGTGCACGGATTCCACGGAGCATCCGTTCGGCACCCTCGCCGGAGAGCGGCGTCTGAGAAGCCGGAGAGAAGTGTCGCTCCACGTGGTCGACGAGAGTGAGGCGACGCGCGGGGGTCAGCCCATGGGCGAAGCGGGCGAGCAGTGAGCGTTCATCGATCGCCGCGCAGAGGGGGACGGCCACGGTGCTGTCGTAGTGCGGCACGACGACTCCGAACAGCCGGACGAACTCGGCGTTGATCTGATCGCGTGTGCTCTGCGCGCTGTGCGACGGCCATCCGAGCGGAGACGGCGTTCCCGGTGTCGTCTCATGCAGGATGACGCGGGGCTCACCGACCTCGGGGTCGCGTCCCGAGAGCACCGTCGCCCGCAACGGCACGGGGCACTGATCGAGCTCGAACGTCTGGCTGACGTCGTCCACCTCGTCGCTGCAGAAGGGGCGGTAGACGGTGCGCGGTTCGAGCCGCAGATGCGGATCGGTTCCGAGCGTCATCTCGATGCCGAGACTGAGCAGGTACGCGCGGGCGAGCCAACCGGGTGAACACCCACGGGGAAGCTCGATGACGCGTCGGTACTCCGGATGCTCGGGGGATTTCACTTCGACGAGCACCGTCGGGGTGATGTGGGAGCGCGGGTGATAGATGACCATGAGGGCACGCTAGGAGCCCGGCGGGACACAGACGGGTGATACTGACCGCCCGTCACGGAGACTGTGGATCATTCGCGGGTTGAAGCCCTCTGTGCAGAAGACGTGCAGAAGACGTGTCGTCTACGGCAGCAGCATCGCCTGCATCCGCTCTCGCAGCGGTCTGCCTGTTCTTGCGCTGGGCCATCCGGAACGAGCACGAGACCCAGGCCACCCAAACGCCGAACTCCGTTCACCTTTCATTCACGGATCCTTCCCGCAACGGCATCCGGCATCAGTAGGTTCGTCGGCGGTGCCGCGATACCCCGATCGTGCGCGCCCTCGAAAGGACCCCCACCCCCATGAGAACGCCCACCCGGCGTGTCCGTCGGCGTGCCTTCACCGCACTCGGTGTTGCCGCGCTCACGACCGTCGCCCTCCTGCCCTCCGTCGCCGTCGCCGAGTCCGATCCCGAGCTTCTCGGCGAGCCGACTCCGTACCTCATCGAGAGCGTCTCCGCCTCGGGCAAGGTGCTCGAGATCGGCAACCCGAACGCCCAGACCACGGTTCCCGAGAACTCGCTCGCGGCAGCGGCGGTCTTCCCCCTCGCGAAGACGCCTGCCGAGCTGCAGGCCCAGGCCGTGCTCGCGTATCCGGTCGAGGGTGCCTCCAGCGTCGTGCTCACGAACGACGACGGCCAGGTGCTCGTGCGCCGCGGCAACGACGACGCGAACTTCCGCTACCTGACGATCCCCGGACTCACGCTCGACGAGGCCGCCGCGAACCCGCTCGCGCAGTGGAACATCAGCGACGCCGGCAACGGCGCCTCGTACCTGCGCAACGCGCAGACCTATGCGAACGGCGCGCCCGCCGGACTCGACATGTACAACTGGAAGACGGATACCGGATCCGAGGTGCAGACCTACGACGCCGGCACCGCCGACGTGCAGAAGTGGAAGCTCCACCGTCTCGAGGCGCAGGTGGCGCCGCTCGCGCAGACGCGCGTCGATGCGGGCGCAGCGCCGGCGTTCCCGGCATCCCTCACCGGCCGCTACAGCTGGGGCCTGACCACGACGCTCACGCCGACCTGGTCGGCTCCGGATGCCGCCATCTGGAACACCGACGGCATCGTCACGGTCGAGGGCACCGCCGCCGGCCTGTTCGGCGAGGCGATCCCGGTCACCGCCGAGTACCTGGTCGGATCGCTCGGCTCGGCAGCGGATGCTGCGATGACCGGCTACGTCGGCATCTCGCTCAAGGAGCTGCAGATGCACGCGCCGACCACGGTCGAGCGCACCGTGTCGGGGTCGGACACCACGGTCACGGCATCCGTCACGTGGGACTGGTCGGTGCTCACCGAGGCCTCCACGGCGACCGAAGGCGTTCTCGAGGTGCCGGCGACGGCCGCGACCGGGTTCGACGCCCGTCTGCTCATCACGATCGCGCCGGCCGAGATAGTGAACGTGCTGCGCGACGGCGGCATCCACTACGACTACACGCACCTGAACGGCACGTCGTTCGGCCTGCTCGACGGCAACCGCAACGCTCCCGGCTTCGATGACTGGCGCTCAGGCGGAGCCGCGAACCGGGTCAACCCGAACACCGTGAGCTTCTACTTCGATCAGCCGCGACAGCTCACCGGCGCCGCCGTGTTCGACAACGCCGGCCGGCAGAACATCGGCGGTGTGACGGTGCAGTACCGCGACCTGATCGGCGGCTGGATCGACATGCCCAGCGAGGGCGGCTGGCCCTACGTCAACCCCTCCCCGAACCTGAACCTCGAGTTCACGAGCACGCCCGTCCTCGCGACCGGCATGCGCGTCGTGATCACGAACAAGACGAACGACAACTGGATGAGCCTGTCCGAGGTCGAGGCCTACGGCCCCGCGCTCGCCGGCTGACCCCGATTCGAGATCCGAGATGATGATGACTTCTCCGTCCCCGCGCCGTCCCTGGCGCGCTCTCAGCGCGGCCGCGATCGCGCTCGGCCTGCTGGCCGTGCCCGCGGTGCCCGCGTCCGCGGCATCCGATTCCGCACCCACCGTCAGCGGTGCGCTCGCCGCCGGCATCGAGGCGGCGTCCGCCGAGCTCCGGTCGAGCTTCGTGCTGCCGGTGATCCCCGACACGCAGTTCTACTCGCGCTACAGCGCGTCGCAGTTCTACCCGAAGTACGACACCAACCCGTTCGAGGTGCAGACCGACTGGATCGTCGAGAACCAGGACGAGCTGAACATCCCGTTCGCCGTGCACGTCGGCGACGTCGTCGACCAGGAATGGGTGACCGGCGAGTGGGATGCCGCGGCGAAGGCCATGAAGGGTCTCACTGACGGCGGCGTGCCGTATTCGGTCGTCCCCGGCAACCACGATGTGGCGAACCAGGGCGCCCGGTCTTCGGAGGCGAACTCGTGGCAGTACCTGCAGCGCTTCGACGCCGCGAAGATGGCGGCGCAGGGCGGTGACACGTTCGTCGGCAGCTACCAGAACGGTCTGTCGACCGCGTACATCTTCGAGGCCGAGGGGCACCGGTGGATGTCGCTGGCTCTCGCCTGGAACGCCTCGGTCGACACGTTCACGTGGGCGCAGGGCATCCTCGACGCTCATCCCGGCATCCCGGTGGTGCTGTCGTCGCACGCGATCATCAACATCGCTCTCGACCAGACGTCGCCGGCCGATTGGGGCTGGGGCGAGGAGCTGTGGGATGCGCTGATCCGCAAGAACGATCAGATCATCCTGACGGTGAACGGGCACTTCCACGGCGCCACGATGCGTGAGCGCACGAACGACTTCGGCAACACCGTCTACCAGGTGCTGACGGACTACCAGATGGCCGCCGACGGCGGAAACGGCATCATGTCGCTGTTCGAGTTCGATCTGACGAACGACCGCATCGATGTCGAGACGGTGTCGCCGTGGGTGACCGTGAAGGACAAGCAGTCGCTCACCGCGAACGACGCTCCCGTGCTCGACGGCACGTGGCAGTCGTTCTCGATGCCGATCGATTTCGAGTCGCGGTTCGGGTACGAGCCGGCGGTCGCGACGCAGGGCGATCTGTCCGAGCGCGCGAAGGAGATCGTGTCCGAGGGCTGGGACGGCACCGGCGTCGGCGAGACGTGGGCGGCTGCGGGATCGGCGGATGACTACATCGCGGTCGACGGCACGGTGGCGCACTGGCGGTTCGGTTCGGTCGACGAGGGCATCGTCGATGAGTCGACGGTGATCCCCGACATCGCGGGTGGCAGCCCGATGTATCGCAACGCGATCGAGAACACGGATGCTCCGGAGGAGCTCGACGACGTGCAGGTGTCGCACGAGAACGTGCCGTTCTACTCGGCCGATCGGGGTGCGGTGTGCTTCTCGGACGTCTATCGCAATGCATCCGGACCCGACAATCTGTCGTACATCACGACCGAGTACGGGGCTCCGGCGACGTTCGCGGATCTCGACTCGACGAGCGGATACACGCTCGAGACGTTCCTGCAGGTGGATGAGGAGTGGACCGAGGCGGCGAACCGGTGGAGTGCGGCGATCACGCGCGGCGGTGCTCGTGAGTGGATGGGCATCAACGACGGGTCCGACCCGGGTGCGGGTGCGTCGTGGCTTGGGATCTCGAGTCTGCGGGAGTACCAGTGGTCGGCGGGTGACACCTCGTCTTCGAACTCCTACACCCTCTGGTCAGGCGAGATCATGCCGGGGTCGTGGCACCATGTCGCGATCGTGAACGATCCTGCTGCGGACACCGTCATCATGTACGTCGACGGCGTGCCGGTGCTGCGCAACGCGTCGAACGTGGGCGGGATGCTGGCGGCGGACATCATGCCGTGGATCATCGGCACGTCGACGTGGAACACTGAGGCCGACCACGGCTGGTTCGGATGTGTGGGCGAGACGCGGGTCGTGGACCACGCTCTGGCGTCGTCGGAGTTCCTGTACCAGCGGGTCTCGCTCGATGTGGCGGTGACCACCGATCTGGCGACGGTTCGTGCTCACGATTCGGTGGTGTCGTCGCTTGCGGGAACCGGGCATGCGGGTGCGTCGGTGACGGTGTCTGTCGATGGCGCTGTCGCCGGGTCTGCTGTCGTCTCGGCTGATGGGTCGTGGACGGCGGAGCTGTCGACGCCGATCGCCGGCTCGGGGTCGCACACGGTGTCGGTCGTGCAGTCTCTCGGGTCTCGGTCGGGTTCAGTGTTCGAGGGCGTGCTTGTGATCGGTGAGGCTCCTTCTCCTTGGGTGCCGGATGTCGCGGATCTCTCGCCGTCGCTCGAGGGGCTCGTGTCGGTGGATCCGTCGCGGTTCGCGCCGGGTTCCTCCGTCGTGGTGACGCTGCCGGCCGGTTTCTCCGGTCAGACCGTGTATGGATTCCTGTTCTCGTCGCCGGTGGCGCTCGGGTCGGCGGTCGTTGCTTCTGATGCGGTGACGCTGACGGTTCCATCGTCGGTCGCGTTCGGCGATCACCAGCTGGCGCTGTATGCGGCGGATGGCACGGTCATCGGCTGGGATGCCGTCGAGGTGTTCGACCCTTCGGTGGTTTCGGTTCCTGGTGACGGCGGTTCCGGAAGCGGTGGCATCGGTGCCGGCGGAACGGATGCCGCGGGCGACCCGCTCGCGACGACCGGTCTGGATGGGGCGTGGATGCTGCTGTGGGTTGCCGGGGCCGCGGGCGTTGTTGCTCTCGGCATCACGCTGGTGTTGCGGAAGCGGAAGGCCTGACAGTCAGTAGGTGGTGAGCGGGGTCCTCGGTCGTTGCCGAGGGCCCCCTCTTCATTCTTCGGCCGCTTGCACACCCGGTCGCTGAGCGAGCGCAGCGAGACGAAGCGGGTCTAGCGTGCATGTCCTCACTATCCTGAGGGCATGCGCGGGCAGGGGAAGTCACCGACATGGTCTTAACACTTGACGCTGTTCTCCAGAGCGCCGGTATCCGTCCGGAGGAAGCGATGGTGATTCGCCACGCGTACGTGCGCGAGCACGAAGACTCCGGCCTCATCGGCATCCACGCAGACTCGACGGATGACGAGATTCTCTTTTACACGTCACGCCAGAGCGCGAAGCCGCGGGTGTTCCCGGTGGTGCCACCGCGTGTGTGGGTCGTCTTCGTGCGAGACGGTGGTGATCGGGCTCGGCTGTGGTCCGTGGTCGAGAATCACGGCGAGAGTTGGAACGACGGCAGACAACGTGCATTCGAGCTGACTGTGTCGCCAGAACTTGCCGATCTGCGGAACCGTCTCGTGATCGGCTGGCGCTCGCCGCGAGCGTGGTGGATCAACGGCACGACGGCGGCGGGGTATCCGGTGAAGGAGATCGCTGACTCCCAGCCGATACCTTTCCCTGGCTTCGATCGCTTGGTGCTCGACTATGCCCAGCTTCAGGCGGTGATGCGTGAGACGCGGTACGCGACATGGCGGACGGCGTTATCGGCCGTGAAGGGCATCTATCTGATCACGGACACTCAGGACGGCCGTCACTACATCGGCAAGGCGGATGGGGAGGAGAACATCCGCCAGCGATGGAACGTGTACGCCACCAATGGGCACGGAGGCAACCGAGACCTGCAGGGCCTTGATCCGTCGTCGTTTCGGTACTCGCTTTTGCGCGTGTTCGATCCCAGCACGCCGGAGCACGAGATCAACGGCGCGGAGAGTCATTACAAGATCGCGCTAGATACGCGACATTGGGGTCTGAACGCGAACTGACACTATGAGCATCGGTCAGTCGCAGGCGATCCCGTCGCCGTCCCGGTCGAGGTCGTAGATGTCGTTTCCCACGACGTGCACGGGGCCAGTGACATACGCGGGGCCATTGCCTCCGCCACCCGCACAGTCCACATCGCTCGCGATCGGAACGCAGGCGCCGGTGTAGTTCGGGTCGCAGCCGTTGCCGCCCTGCTGGACAAGAGGCACGGGAGCCGCAGGCACGGGCGCCGGAGCCGGTGCCTTGCTGCCCACTGCAGTCACTTCGTTCACCGGAGCGACCTGCACTGTCTCGCTAACGACCTCACGCGAGGTCTCGACACCATCGACGCGCGTCACGCGGTAGGTGATTACCTTCACGCCGTTCGCACCTGCGGTCACGATCGCGGTTGTGCCCTGATCGCGCTGAGGATCATCGATCGTCGTCGCCTCGAACGTAATCAGTACTTCCTCCGTCACCGTCTCGAACGTGGTCGGGATCGGGATCGGGGTCGGGGTCGGGGTAGCCTTCGGAGTCGATGTCGGCATCGAGGCGAAACTCTGAGGCTCGGATGCCGTCGTCGGCGCGCTGCCGGTGTTCGCACTCGCAATGCCGCCGCCGGTGACCAGCAGTGCGGCCACGCCGAGGGCGGCGAAGCCCGACGCGCGCGACCGCAGGCCGAGCGCCGGCACCGGCCGAGCGAACAGCACGAAAAGTGCGATTCCGAATGCCGCGATCGCCGCCAGAACGATCGCGACCGGCGACCATCTCGCGAGGAGCCCACCGACCACCAGGGCTCCGATGATCACGCCCCCTGTGCGCCAGCCCGACTTGCGAGTCGTTCGTGCTGCCTTCGCCATTGCGACTTCCCCCATTACGCGTGACGCGCAGCCAGAACTCGCGCGCATCAGACCTGTATATCGGCAGTCGCGCGTGAGACGCAAAAGCCCTCGCTGTGCGTCAGGGGATAACCCGGGAGAAGCGGCCTGCGGAATGGTCGCTGGTGGCAACGTCTTCGTCACAATGTCCGTGGGTCACGGCACCGTTCATTCCATGGTCGACATCGTTACTCACTACACGACGCGCGTCCGAACGATCGTCGATTGCGATCATTGTGGGGAGCGAGTCGAGCTGTACGTCTTCGCAGGTCAGAAGCCCCGATTCTGCAGTCCGCGTTGCGGCCGGCGGGCTCGTGACAAAGCGCGAAGGCAGCGACGCAAGAACGAAGCGCGTTTCGTAGCTGACGAGCCTCGACGCGCAGAGGTGGACATTGCGCCATGGAAGGACGCGCTGGAGCGCCGGATGGGAGGCCAGGATTTGCGAGCCTCGTCTGCTCGGTGTCCCGATACGAAGAAGTTCTCGTACGCCACGGCGGAAGAGGCGTGGGTGACGGCGATCTTTGGCTTCGCGGACGACACCCTGAACGCATTCCGGTGTGTTCACTGCGGGAACTTCCATCTAGGGAACTCCTCGCAGCCAGCGGTCGCACGAAGTCGTCGGCGCGCGGTGGTTGCCTACGAGCAGGCAGCTCTGCATCTTTAGATGACGGCGCGATACATCAGGTCAACAAAGCCCGAAGGTACTGCTTCAGCGCCGGATCGCACACATACACATAGGTTCCGAGCATCCCGCGGGTCATCAGCACCGCATAGATGTTCCGGATGAACACGAGCAGGTCGTCGTCACCGAAGGCATCCTTCAGATGACCGGTGTTCTCCTTGCCCTTCTTGTCGCGGTAGGAGTCGCGGTCGGCGATGATCCGGCCTGACGCCGTGTCGAGACACAGGTCCGGACCGATGATCACGCCGGCAGAGTTCAGGTCGTATCCCTGCACAGTGTGTATCGAGCCGACTTCGTCCAGAGAGTGCGGTGAGTTGATCCAGTCCTTGTCGGTGCTGTTCCAGCGCATGCGTTCGCCGTCGAGCTCGATGTCGACAGCATCCGGGGTGCGTCGCGACTTCCATTGCCAGGCGTAACCGGCGACGAGACGGGCAAGGCCCTTCTCGGCATCCCGTTCGCGGATCGCGGCGCGCATCTCACCGAGGTCGTCGAAGAAGCGGAGTTCGTACTCGCCGAGATCAGGTCGAGGCGCTGCTTCACCCCGAAGCAGCGATCGAACGTACTCGACGTAATCGGCTCCGGCCCGCACGCGCATCTGCGTGGTCAGCGGATAGTGGCGGTGCGCGTTGCGTGCCCCCTGAAGTTCAGCTCCGAGGGTGGCGGGGGAGAGATCATGGGGCCGTACGGTCTGATCGCCGTCGATGAGCAGCAGCTGATGCGTGGAGCGGGCCTTGATCCAGTCGAGCTGGTTGTACCGCGGATCGTCGGCGCCGAACAGCGCCGTGTTGATGTCTGTGAACTTCTTGTTCTGCACGCCCGATGCCTGGTTGGCGCGCTGATTCAGACGGTGCGTCTCATCGACGAGAACGAGGTCGAATGAGTCGGCCGATTCGCCGAGCTGGAAGGGAGAGAGCACCATCTCTGGCTTGAGCTTCGGGGTTCGCTTGAACACGCGCCGCACGGATTCGCGGAGCGACTGCTGCGGGATGACCAATGCCATCCGCAGGTCCTTCAACAGCTCGCGGTTCTCAGGGACGAAGAACTCCGCGAACATCGACTCCGGCTCGACATCGTCCGGATGCTGGAAGTCGCGGATGTCGGCGAGCAGCTTCATCAGATAGATCGCGATGATCGTCTTGCCGGTGCCCGGGTTGCCCTGGACGACGAGCGTGGACCGGCGATCCGGATGCCGCAGATCGTCGACCAGGCCCTCGACGGTGTCTTCGACGGCCGCGGCCTGATCCGTCGTCAAAGCCTTGAACGGTGAGAGCTTGAAGAGGTCGGAGTTCTCGATCTCGGGGATGCTGCGCGTGAACAGGCCTTCGTCGCGAAGCTGCTCGAAGACGTCATGGAAGGTCTGCCGGTAGACCTCGCGGTTGTAGTAGTTGGCGTCGGTCAGCCCGTCGTTCCCGTTGAGCACCTCAAAGCGGCCGTCGCCGGAGAACCAGCGGATCAGGTGCGACTCGAGGTCGAGGCAGGCGGACTTGTTGAACGTGTCGTCGATGACGACGCGGACCGACTGGAGTCCTTCGTGCTGCTTCGGGCCGTCGAGGTGCTGGCGCATCCGCTTCTGCGCGCTGATCGTCTCACCCACGTAGAGCTTCAGGCGTCCATCGATGACGTAGACGACGGGCCAGTCCCGGAGCTGGGGATCCATGTTCGTCTGCAGCGCTTCTCGCCGAAACGGCAGGCGGCGGATGCTAGTCACTCGTGCAGCTCCGTGTACTTCTTCATGCTGCCTTTGGCGAGGTCGACCGGGTACTTCTCCGCGGACTTCGTGAGCTTGTTCATCACGATCTCGTCGAGGTCGACGCCGAGCCTGTTCGCGAGGTGGATGCAGTAGGTGACGACATCCGCGAGCTCGTCCTCGACCTTCTGCTGGTCGGGCGTCGAGTTCCACTGATAGCACTCGAGGAGCTCCGCGGCCTCGATGCTGATGCTCTTCGCCAAGTTCTCGGGGGAGTGGAACTGGTCCCATTCGCGGGCCTCGACGAAGGCGCGGAGGGCTGCGAGAGTCTGCTCGGACGGCATGGCACGGAGAGTATCAGCATCTTTGATCTGTCTTGATTCGTCACTCGCGTCGGGCACGCTTCCAATGTCCGCGGCCGAACGTACGATTAGCAGGTGCCTCGCAAAAAATCTCTATCTGCCGCCGCGTTCACTGTTGCTGAGATTTGTGCTGGCGCTGGAGGACAGTCGCTAGGACTCCACAAGGCAGGCTTCACGCACAGCGTGGCAGTCGAGCTCGACGCGACCGCGGCACTGACGCTCAGCCAGAATCTCAAGTTCCCGGTGGTTGTCGGGGACGTTGCGGACCCGCAGGTGTGGCAGCCGAGCGACTTCGAAGGTGTGACCTTGCTCGCTGGCGGAGTGCCGTGCCCTCCCTTCTCGGCCGCAGGCAAGCAGCTCGGTACCTCAGATGAGCGCGACCTCTTCGCCTGGGCGATTGAGCAGATTCCCGTCATGAAGCCGAGGGCAGTCATGCTTGAAAACGTCCGTGGCCTCTCTGCGCCGAGGTTCGCCGCGTACAGGCAGCGTGTCCTCGATCGGCTCGATGACTTTGGCTTCGTTGGCGAATGGAAGCTCCTGAACGCATCAGAATTTGGTGTCCCTCAGCTGAGGCCGCGCTTTGTACTTGTCGCCATGCAAGCTGATGACATGCGGTACTTCCGCTGGCCGGAGCCTCAAGATCGGACCCGCACGACGGTCGGCGATGCACTGCACTCCCTTATGGCGGCGGGCGGGTGGAGGCACGCTGACGCGTGGCGCGAGGTGGCGAATGACATCGGGCCAACCCTGGTTGGCGGTAGCAAAAAGCACGGCGGAGCAGATCTGGGTCCAACCCGCGCCAAGCTCGGCTGGGCACGGCTTGGTGTCGACGGTAAGGGTGTCGCGGACGCGCCACCCAGCAAGGACGCGCCGCCGCCAAGTGAGTGGATGCCGCGCCTTACCGTCGAGATGGCGGCAAGGATTCAAGGGTGGGCTGAAGAAGACCATTACCAGTTCGCCGGTCGCAAGACTTCTCAATATCGACAGATTGGGAACGCTTTTCCGCCTCCCGTTGCAAAGGCCATCGGAGACAGCATCAGAGCGGCACTGCTCCACGAGGGGGAGGAGCGCACTGATCTCGCGGAGCATGCTGATCTGCATGACCCGGTATATCGCGCGCTTGCTCGCAGCGAGAACGGGCTCAGTCTTGATGAGCTCGTCGCCAACTACAACGACGGTAGTGTCGCTGCTGTTCAACAGCGCCTCGCGGCACTTCAGCGCGACTTTGAGCTCGTCACGGTTCAAGATGGGGAAACTGAGCGGTACCTCCTTGGTGAGTTCAAGGGTTTCACTGGGCAGAGCGACCACTGGCGTCACGAAATGCTCGCGAAGCACTCAAATCGAGTGAGCTGAGATGACACTAGAGGCGTTGGACGGCTGGTCTGCCGATCCGCTCTACGGCGAAACGGATCAAGAACTGGTTGCAGTCTTCAACGCATTTCGGTCGGCTGATCCCGATGGAGCTCGGATCGGCAGGTTGATGCGCAGGACATTGGACCAGCTTTACGACGGGCAGCGAACTGGGCGATACTCCTGGCAGCAGCTCCACAAGACTGAGCGAACTCACTTCGGCACGTTGTTCGAGATCAATTTGCGTCGAGAGTTTGATGACGTCATCGATGAGGGGGTCAAGCTCGATTATCGGGTTGCCGGGTTGGATGTCGACTGTAAATTTTCGCAGCGCATGTATGGCTGGATGATCCCGCCGGAAGCGATAGGTCACCTTCTCGTAGTGGGATTCGTAGACGACGCAGTAAGTGAGTTCGCTTTCGGCGTCGTTCGAGCGAGCGCCGAGCATTGTCGCACGGCATCTAACCGAGACGCCAAAGTGCAGCTCAACCCACTGGGCCGTGATGCGGTGCGATGGCTTGAGCGCCCGGGTGAGTTGCCCCCGAATGTGTTGCTTCAGTGCGATGATGAGGATCTACGAGCGATCTTCTCGCGGCGATCGGGCCAGCAGCGAGTGAATGAGCTTCTGCGTCGAGTTCAGGGCCAGCGGATCGGACGGAACGCGATCGCAACTGTTGCGCAGCAGGACGACTTCATGAAACGGGTGCGCGCGAACGGAGGCGCCCGCACTCTTCTCCAGCCCGAGGGCATAATCGTCCTTGGCGGCGATTATGCGAGACATCGAGCGGTCGCCACCGGTTTGGGTTTAATCATGCCGGAGCCGGGGGAGGTAGTGAGCGCTCGGATCGTTCCCGCCGAAGCGGTGGATGCGTTCGCCGTCTTTCTCGGGTCTGAATATTGGCGCGTTGGTAATGTCGACGATCCCATCGTTGCGGCCCCTGAGGTGCCGTCAGCGTAAACCTCCCGAGGTTCAATCTGGTATTGGGGCGATCGTCGGGCCAAAAAGCTCTCCTCACGCGTATCGAGCGATAGAAGAGAACGCGGGTTAGACTTCTTCAGCCGTTCGGATCACTTGGGAAAATATCTCTCCGCGAAGTACTCGGGACATGCGCTGATTTACACCTGCCCGCACTCGCCTTGAGTACTCGAGGGCCTCTTGGTTGCTTGTTGGCTGGTCCGAGGCTGCACTGGACACCTCCGAGTAGAAGGTCTCCAACGCGGAGCGCAGTTTACTGGGGTTCAGTTTAATGCCCCCCGAGTTAATTGTTCGATCCAGTTCGATGATCGCCGTTGACAAATCGGCTTTGCGCCAAACGCGTGATTTTGAATCGAATTCGGCCTGTTCAATAAGGGAAAATACTGCTTCAAGTCGAGTCAGGAGATCCGACTTCAAGGGGAAATCATCATTGTATTGCTCGAGATATGATTCATGCTCATCTTCGGCGTTGAAGTATCCACTCATCATCGTGATGAGAATAGTCAGTGCATACCGAACGTCATTCATTCGGCGCCCATCAAGAGCCGAGAAGATATTATGCTTTAAGAAGAAGTCATTTTCCGCAAGGTGTTCGGCCGTCTTTTTCAGAACCCCGTCGAATCTGGAGTGATTAATCTCCATTGCGTTCAAAGAATAGGACGTTGAGTTGATGCGCTGAAAAACTCGACGAGTCTCCTCCTCCGGCAACGAGCCGAGGTCGCGGACTACCACGCTGTATTCGAGAAACGACTTCTTTTCGTCCGTGCTGAGACCGGCGTATGGGGCTATGTCTGTTCCGTCCAGCTCCGGGAAGTCCTCCGAGCCGCTGAAGTATTGGTACAAGGTGGAAACGCGTTGCTGGCCGTCAACAATCACCTGGGTTGAATCTCCGGTATCTTCATTGAGCTCTCCGGCCGCAATAAATATTTCAGGGAAGGGCAGCCCTTCTAGCACAGTTCTAACGAGGGCAATTTTGTGATGAGCAGACCAAACGAGACGACGTTGAAAGTTGGGGTCGGGCTTGATTCTCCCATCCCGAATTCCCGTCACAATAGTGTGAATCCGCCAATTTGTGGCTGAAGTGTCCATATATTCTACTCTTCCCGGCATTTCTCTACAGCGCTGTGTTGGTATTTTATTAAGAATGAGATGTCGTGGTATAAGGCGGCGGCCACCTTGAAAGGGCCGGCTACCCTCTCCTGTTGAAGGCTTCGGAAGAACTCGAACCATGAGTTCGAAAATTGAAACTGTTTCGAGCGAGGGAGTAGATCGGGTCGAATCCAACCCCAAGCGAGATAGCCCTTGAACTTTTCCTGCTCGGGCCAGTCCGCGCCCTGGAGCGAATACTGGTGAACTTCATGCCATACGCGAAAGTAGAGGTCGTGGCTAACTATCGCGACATCAATGTCGCTTCGATCGTTGAAGGCATTAAAGCGTTTGTGTGGCGCAATGCTAAATCCCAATTTGGCTGACCCTACGACGAATACATCCTGGTTCGGGTCCACGGAGAATTGACTGCTCACGCTCTTCTTGAGCGCGTATTCCTGAGCGTTCGAGATTGCGACAGCGGAGCCATGAAGTATGTGTTGTCGAACAATTTGCTCTCCATCTGGTTCGACGGTTAACGCTTGCCTAAAATTTGCGACTCGTGATAGATGATCCGCTTCTTCTGTCTCGAACTGAATGGAGGGGGTCACATGAGCAACTTAGCGGGTCGTGGCGTCAATACGCATCTCTTCACCGTAGGGCCGGATCAGAAGGTGGCGCGAATACTTGATGGCATCTGTCGCTGGCGTCTGCTGTCGCGCCGGGATGAGCGTGTCAAATGGTGTGTGTAAGGGGTGGGTCTCCTTATGAAAGGAAGCACACTGGTGGCTATTGACAAGGCGTCGCGTGAGGCGCGGCGGAAGTCTCAGGCGGAGGGCGCTCAGCGTCTGATCGACTCGGGCATGCTGGATGATCTGTTCGCGAAGATCGACGCGGGCGAGGTCCAGCTGGACGGGGATGGCGGGTTCATCCAGCAGTTGATCAAGACTGGTCTCGAGCGGGGTTTGCAGGCAGAGCTCACCGATCACGTCGGGTATGAGAAGGGCGACCCGGAAGCACGGCTGTTCGAGAACTCGCGGAACGGGTCGTTCCCGAAGACGGTGGGCACCACGGCCGGGGAGATCGAGCTGCGGGTCCCGCGGGATCGGAACGGGTCGTTCACGCCGCGTCTGGTCCCGACCGGCAGCCGACGGCTCTCACAGTTGGACGAGATGATCATCTCGCTCTATGCCGGCGGGATGACGGTCCGCGATATCGAGCATCACCTCGTCGCCACTCTCGGCGTCGATCTGTCGCATGAGACGATCTCGAACATCACTGAGGAGATCGCGGACGAGGTCCTGGCCTGGCAGTCACGCCCGTTGGAGGCGTTCTACCCGGTGATCTACCTCGACGCCCTGGTGGTGAAGGTCCGAGATGGTGGGCATGTCCGCAACAAGGCCGCGCACATCGCTGTCGGCGTCGACATGGACGGCATCAAGCACGTCCTCGGGATCTGGATCCAGCAGGTCGAGGGCGCGAAGTTCTGGGCGTCGGTCTGCGCCGAGCTCGCCAACAGGGGCGTCCGCGATGTCCTCATCGTCTGCGTCGACGGGCTGACCGGGTTCCCCGAGGCGATCGAGGCGACCTGGCCGGAATCGATGGTCCAGACCTGCGTGGTCCACCTGATCCGCAACGCGATGCGTTTCGTCGCCTACGGGCAGCGCAAGGCCGTCGCGGCCGCGTTGAAGCCGATCTACCAGGCCCCGACCGCGGACGCCGCCCAGGCGGCTCTGGACGCGTTCACAGCCTCTGAGCTCGGGCGGGCGAACCCGAGATCGGCGCAGGTGTTCGAGGACGCCTGGGAGCGGTTCACACCCTTCCTCGCGTTCCCGCCGGAACTGAGGCGGGTGATCTACACGACGAACGCGATCGAGTCGCTGAACTTCCAGCTGCGGAAGATCATCAAGAACCGCGGCCACTTCCCCAACGATCACGCCGCCGTGAAGCTGCTCTGGCTCGCGATCTGCGACATCGAAGACAAACGCGCCCGCGACCGCGCGAAGGAACGCGGCCTCGGGCGCGGCGCGAAACGCAAAGCCGAAGGACGCCTCGTCGAAGGACAAGTCGTCACGAACTGGATGAAAGCCCTCGAACAACTCGCCCTCGTCTATCCCGAGCGCATCGAGCCCTACCTCTAACCGTGAGACCCCGACTCCTTACACACACAACTTGACAAGCTCGCCGGGATCGGTCAGACTGGGCAGCTTGTGGCCACCGACGCGGCTATGTCCTTCTTCTCGCCCGCATCCCGAACGCCACCCCCGCCAGCACCACAACCACAACCCCGTACCCCACGCACACCGCTCCCAACCCGACAATCCCCACGAGCACCCCCGCCACCACAGCCGGTACCCCGAACGCGAGATACGCCAGCAGGTAGATCACGGCGAAAGCATCCGCCCTCGCCTCCGCCGGAATCCGCGGAGCGAGTGACGCGACCACGCCGGAGAAGGTCGTCCCGAAGCCCATGCCGGTCACGCCGGCGGCGACGAGATAGAACGCCAGCGATCCGACGCCCAGCGCGACGAGCGACAGCAGCGTGCCGACCGCCAACGCTGCCGTGCCGAACAGCACCGTCGACCGCGCTGACACGCGCCGCATGAGGAACGCTGTCACCGCGCCCACTCCGGCGAGCATCGTGACAGCGAGTCCCTGCCAGAGGTGCGCCTCGCCGCCGAGCTCGCTGCGCACGATGTTCGCCCCGAGCGACAGGAACAGCCCGCCAGTCGCCCAGCCCGCGATCACCGCGGGAGCTGCACGCCAGAAGTCCACGCGGATCGCCGCCGGAAGCGACAGCCTGAAGCTCAGCGACGCCCACGCACCTTCGCGCAGCGGAGCCGTCTCCGGCGCGAGGAAGAACAGCCCGGCCAGCACGACGTACGCGACGGTCAGCGGTGCGAACACGTCGAGCAGCGGCTCACCCGTCACATCGAGCACGAGGCCCGACACCAGCGCACCCGACGCGAGACCGATGCCGGGGCTGAGCGAGTTCCACAGCGACGCGATACCGGGACGTCCTGCGGGAGCGAGATCCAGAGCCGCGGCCGACAGGGCCGAGATCAGCAGGCCGCTCGCCATCCCCTGCAGCGCCCGGGCGAGGACGAGCGTAGCGACAGCATCCGCATGCCAGAACAGCACCATGCTGGCGGCGAGCAGCAGGAACCCGGCGATCGCGACCGGCCGGCGACCAACGTGGTCCGAGAGCGAACCCGCGGTGAGCAGCGTCAGCAGCAGCGCGATCGCGTACACCGCGAACACCGCGCTGATCACGACCGGCGCGAAGCCGATCTGCTGCGCCAGCACCGGATAGAACGGCGACGGCGCGCTCGCCCCGAACATCATGAGGATCTGCGCGACGATTGCGAGGGTGAAGCCGAAACGGGTGCGCCCGGTGGTGGGGCGCCCTTCGTCTCGCTTCGCTCGCTCAGGGACCGGAACGGGGCGCGGGCGCCCAGCAGTCGGGGTGCGCGGCACGACGATCGGTTCGGTGGTGGTCATGACAGGCTCCTCAATGGTTCGAGATTCATCGAACTATCGGAGACTACTCGCCAACCCACGATTGTTCAACTATTCTCGAACCATGCCTGGCGAGCTTCCGCACCCAGAGCGCTCCGAGATCCAGTTGACCGACGTGCTCTTCGCCCTCAGCGACCCCGAACGCCTCGCCATCACGCGCCAGCTCGCCGACGGCCCCCTCGACATGGCCGACTGCCTCGCCACCGACCCGAACCTGCCGAAGTCCACCAAATCGCACTTCATGAAGGTGCTCCGCGAGGCCGGCGTCATCCGCAACGAACCCAACGGACGGCGACGGATGCTGACGCTCAGGCGCGATGACCTCGACGCGCTCTTCCCCGGACTGCTGGACTCGGTGCTCACGGCCTGACACCGGCGGCGAACACGCCTTCGCTAGGGTGAGGGCATCACTATGACCGAGGGGGATCACGATGTCATCTGCAGCGACCACCACTTTCCATTCGACCGCTGATGCGGCCACCACAGCGGCCGCGATCCAGCGGGTGCTCGCCGACACCAAAGCCAAGGTGCTGGGCCAGGCGCCCGACGGCAGCACGATCGACTTCCAGACCAAGAAGACGATGTTCAACTGGGAGCTCGTGGGTCGCGCGATCACGACGCCCGCGGCATCCGGATCCGATGTGCATCTGTCGCTCGACGTGCACCACAACCGCCCGCCCGCCCTTATGGACGGCGTGAAGAACCGCAAAGCGGTCGAGAAGCTCGCCGGTCAGATCCAGGCCGCCATCGGTTGAATCCGCCTGTCATGACGCGACCTTCCGCCCCGCAGCATCCGCCCCGACCTCGGCCCACACCGCATCCAGCGACAGGTCCAGAACCTCGGCGATCGCGGCGACCGTCGAGAACGACGGCGTCGCCACGCGGCCGGACTCGATCTTGCGCAGCGTCTCGGGCGAGATGCCGGCCTCGAGCGCGATGCCGAGCGTGGGTCGTTCGCCGCGAGCTCGGCGCAGCAGTGCACCCAAGCGCTCGCCGCGGGCGACGTCGGCGGGAGTGAGCGGCATCCGGACCATCATGGCTCCTATAGTAATCCCGGTATAGTTATCCCATGATCGAGATCCTCACGACCGACGAACTGACCAAGGCTCGCGCGACCGGCGCACTCGTCGGCGACATCCTGCACGCGCTCAAAGCCCGCGCGACCGTCGGCACCAATCTGCTCGACATCGACCGCTGGGCCAAGCAGATGATCGAGGATGCCGGAGCCGATTCCTGCTACGTCGACTACGCCCCCTCGTTCGGCCGCGGGCCCTTCGGTCACTACATCTGCACCGCGGTCAACGATGCCGTGCTGCACGGCCTGCCCCACGACTACACGCTCGCCGACGGTGACCTGCTCACCCTCGACCTCGCCGTCTCGCTGCGCGGCATCGCCGCCGACGCCGCGATCAGCTTCGTGGTGGGGTCGACGCAGCGCCCCGAGGACCTCGCCATGATCGACACGACCGAACGTGCGCTCGCCGCGGGCATCGCGGCCGCCAAGCCCGGCGCTCGCGTCGGCGACATCTCCCGCGCGATCGGCACGGTGCTCAAGGCCGACGGCTACCCGATCAACATGGAGTTCGGCGGCCACGGCATCGGCTCGACCATGCATCAGGATCCGCACGTCGCCAACAACGGCCGCCCTGGCCGAGGCTACGTGCTGCGCCCCGGGCTGCTGCTCGCGCTCGAGCCGTGGATCATGGCCGACACCGACGAACTGGTGACGGATGCCGACGGCTGGACGCTCCGCAGCGCGACCGGTGCGCGCACCGCGCACACCGAGCACACCATCGCGATCACCGAGAGCGGGGCCGAGATCCTGACGCTGCCGACGGCGGGGCGCGCATAACTCCGGAAGATCGGAGGCTGCCACGGTCGGAGCGCGCGTGATTGCGGGGACGAGGGAGCCGCGGTCGTCGAGATCTCCGGAGTTCTGAAGGCGAGTCATCGGTGCGCGCGGGTCCGATCAGGGGTGGCCTACAACCGGTGCGGATGGGGGCCGCGGATCACCGGTCGTCGTCGCGACGCCGGCCGATGAAAGGCGCGAGGATCGTGCCGCCGATGCACGCGCCGACCACAGCGCCGATGGGCAGGCCGAGGAGGGCGTTCTGCAGCGCCCACGCCGTGACGGGAGCCGCGATCGCGGCGCCGATGAGGGCGCCGGTCGCGACCTGGGCTCGCGACGCCTTCCGGGGAGCGGGCTCGTCGTTGGGCATGGTTGACAGCCTATGCGGGGCCGGTTCGGGCCCGGGGTCCGTGCGTGCCGGCTGCGGAATGTCGCTCAGATGACGAAAGTCGGTCGAGAATCGTGGTTCGGCTGACACTCGTCATTTCGGCTGACATCTCGACGACGCCCTTCGTCTCGTCGCTGCGCTCCTCGCTCAGGGACCGGGCGCGTCAGACACCGGGAGCCAGTGCTGCGGCCTCGGCCAACCGCACCAGGTCGTCTCCGGTGTACCCGGGCCAGCCGTGCAGCAGCCCGCGCCACTCAGACGGAACCGCCGACGCGCCCCACACCGCTCCCGCGAGCGACCCGGCGATCGCGGCGACCGTGTCGGTGTCGGCGCCACCCCGCACAGCCCGCTCCAGCGCATCCCGCAGCGACGACGCTCCGGCCACGGCCGCCAGCGCGCCCTGGAACGCCCGCACGACCCAGCCGTTCTGCGCCATGAAGTCCCGCGGATGCGCCCCCGGCGACAGCGCTTCATCGATCAGCACACTCCACCGCGCAGCATCCGCCGCCGGCAGCAGCACCAACTGCGCTCGCACATCGAGCTCGCCGGTCAGCACCGCGTGTCGGATCGCCGCCGACCACAGGATGCAGGCGGACGAGCTGTCCTGCTCCCAGTGCGTGAGCTTCGACACCGCCTCGGCGGCCGCGGCCAGAGCATCGGCAGGCCGCGACAGATAACCTAGCGCCAGAGGACCCGTCCGCATCAGCGCGCCGTTGCCTCCACTGCGACCCGCCCGCTCGTGCTCGGCCTGCGACGACCGCAGCACGTCGCTCTCCGTGAACGGCGAGGGGATGCCCGAGAGCACCGTCCGGGTCTGCGCGCCGACATCCTTCGCAGTCTGCGCCCAGCCGATCCAGCGCCCCACGATCTCCGTCAGAGACGCGGTGTCCTCGAGCCGATCGCCGCGGGCGAGCACGTCGAGGATCGGGATCGCCATGCTCGTGTCGTCCGTCCACTCGCCGAGGCCGTGGCCGAACGTGCCCACGCCGAACTCGGGAGTCACGGCGTCGTCGAGCGCCGGACCGAACTCGTACTGCGAGCCGAGCGCGTCTCCGGCGGCCGAGGCGAGCACCGCACCCGCGGCGCGGTCGAGCTGATTAGGGGTGAGAGTCACCCCCGCAGGCTACTCGAACCCGCCGCTGAGCCGTCCGTGGAACCGCTCGCTCGCCTCGTTCATGCCGACGATCTCGACCGTCTTGCCGAGGGCCGAGTACTTCGTCTCGATCGCGTCGAGCGCGGCCACGGTCGACGCGTCCCACACGTGCGAGCCCGACAGATCGATCACGATGTGCGAGGGGTCGTCGGTGTAGGAGAACAGAGTCGTCAGGTCGTTGCTCGAAGCGAAGAACAGCTCGCCGTCGACGACGTATCGCACACCGGCATCCGACACGATGCGCTCGACGTTCACGACGTGCGCCACCCGGCGGACGAACAGCACGGATGCCACAAGCACGCCACCGACCACGCCGACCGCCAGATTGTGCGTGAGCAGCACGAGCACGACCGTCGCGATCATCACGAAGGTCTCGCTCTTCGGCATCCGCTTGAGCGTCGACGGCTTCACGCTGTGCCAGTCGAATGCTCCGATCGCGACCATGATCATGACCGCGGTGAGCGCCGCCATCGGGATCGTGCCCACGAAGTCGCCGAACACGACGACGAGCAGGAAGAGGAAGACGCCCGCGCAGAAGGTCGAGATGCGGGTGCGCGCCCCGGACTCCTTGACGTTGATCATCGTCTGACCGATCACCGCGCAGCCGCCCATGCCGCCGAAGATCCCCGACAGCATGTTCGCGACGCCCTGCGCCCACGACTCGCGCGTCTTGTTCGAGTGCGTGTCGGTGATCTCATCGACGAGCTTCGCGGTGAGCAGCGACTCCATGAGGCCGACCAGCGCGACTCCGAGCGCGAACGGGGCGATGATCGTGAACGTCTCCCAGGTGAACGGGATGTTCGGGAGGAACAGCGACGGCAGGCTCCGGGGCAGCTCGCCCTGATCGCCGACCGTGGGCACTCCGATCGAGAACACCAGCACGACGCCCGTCACGATGATCACCGAGATCAGTGGGGCGGGGACGACCTTGGTGAGCCTCGGCATCACGATCATGACGACGATGCCGAGCGCGACCAGCGGATACACCAGCCACGGCACGCCGATCAGCTGAGGGAACTGCGAACTGAAGACGAAGATCGCGAGCGCGTTGACGAATCCGACCATGACGCTGCGCGGTATGAAGCGCATGAGCTTGGCGACGCCGAGCACGCCGAGGATCACCTGGAACACGCCGGCGAGGATCACGGTCGCGATGAAGTAGTCGATCCCGTAGGTCGGCGCGACGGGCGCGATGACGAGCGCGACGGCTCCGGTGGCGGCCGTGACCATGGCCGGGCGACCGCCGAGGAACGCGATCGAGACGGCCATGATGAACGACGAGAACAGGCCGACTTTCGGGTCGACGCCCGCGATCACCGAGAACGCGATCGCCTCGGGGATCAGCGCGAGGCCGACGACGAGCCCGGCAAGCACCTCGCGCGTCAGCATCCGTGGGCTTTTCAGCGCCTGCAGGACCGTCGGGTTGGCGCGATAGCGGGCGCGATCGTCGAGCGCGGATGCTGACATGGGGATGCTCCTGATGCCGCGATCCTCGGGGTGACCGCCGACATTCCAGGATAGAGCGGATGCTGAGCGGCCGAGGAGTCGTGCGGGCCCGGCGCTTCGGAGGGGATCTGCGCTTGGGCGGGCGGAATTTCGAGATTCGACCTCCGCAGGGTCGATCGCCTCCGATGCGCAATGCGCTCAGGGTTCCCAGCGGAGCAGGTCTCCCGGCTGGCAGTCGAGTGCCTCGCACAGCGCATCGAGGGTCGTGAAACGCACGGCCTTGGCTCGTCCGTTCTTCAGCACGGCGAGGTTCGTCGGGGTGATGCCGATGCGCTCGGCGAGCTCGCCGACCCCGATCTTCCGCCGCGCCATCATCACGTCGATGTCGACCACGACCGGCATCAGATCACCTCGTCATCGAGCTCGGACCGCAGTGCCCGTGCTTCGGCATCGCGGTCGATCGCCTGCCGGAGGAGGGCCTTCATCACGACCATGAGCAGTGCCATGCCGCCCAGCACGAGCGCCGCACCGCCGATGAGCGCGACGACACCGGGGGCGACCTCGCCGGGAGCCAGCAGCACCGCCAGTACGAGCGCGAGAGCGGCGGCGGCGGCGAACGAGCCGATGATCACGTCGACGTAGCGGAAGGATGCCGTCGAGAAGATCGATCCGCGACGCACCTTCGTCAACAGCATCCACACGCAGATGCCGAACACCTGCATCGTCGCGACGCCGAGCACGGCGATGACCGCGAGCGCGATGCGCCCCCATAGCGGTTCGCCGTCGAGGTCGCCCCAGACCAGCGGCACGATCACGGTCTGCACGACCAGCGACCCGAGCAGGGCGAGTGCGATCACGGCCTGCAAGATCAGGGTCGTCGACTTCTTCATGTTGCTCCCATCGAAGGACGGTAGAAATCTATCGTTTATCGACCGATAGGGCAACCGGGCTTGGTGTCGTGCTCCGAAGTGCAGGCGCGGAAGGGGTGGATGCTGCGGCATCCGGACTCCCACCCGGCTCACAGCCTCAACGACATATCGTTGAGTATCGTTCACCACCCCATATCGGAGGTCATCATGAACACCAACGCATTCCCCTCGAACCTGTTCGGCGACAACGGGCCCGGCAGCGGTGCCGGCAATCTCTTCGGCGGCGCGAACGGCCCCGCCGGCGCGATCTTCGACGCCCTCGACCAACTCCGCAAGTCGTTCGAGGCGCCGCGCCCAAGCGGCGGCACGCGCATGGCGCGCGGCGATGTTCGTACCGCTGTGCTCTCGCTGCTCGCCGAGCGTCCGATGCACGGCTACCAGATCATCAGCGAGATCGCCGAGCGCAGCGGCGGCACCTGGAAGCCCAGCGCCGGCTCGGTCTACCCGACCCTGCAGCTGCTCGCCGATGAGGGACTCATCGAGGCCGAGGAGCAGAACGGCCGCAAGACCTACTCGCTGACCGAAGCCGGTCGTGCCGTGGCCGATGAGGCCACCGAGGCACCCGCGCCCTGGGTCGCGAGCGAGTCGAAGGACAAGCGCAACGATCCCCGCTTCCACGCACTGCCCAAATCGGGAGTCGACCTCGCCGCCGCGGCCGCGCAGGTCGGTCGCACCGGTTCGCCCGAGCAGGTGCAGCAGGCGATCGATGTGCTCGACGAGGCCCGCCGTAGGCTGTACTCGATCCTCGCGCAGAACTGAGCCGGCGAGGCGTCGACCGCCCTGCCGGACGAAGGAGAACCGATGACGGATGCTGCGCCGCAGAGCGCCCATCGCGCCCGCTACCGTCGCATCCTGTCATTCGCCGCCCGCGAGTTCATCAAGATCTGGTGGTTCGAGCTCGTCCTGCCGCGGTTCGGTGGTGCCCGGCTGTCGGAGCGCACGCGACCGGCACGCATGCAGCGCTTCGCCCGCCGCTTCCACACCCTCGCGGTCGACCTCGGCGGGCTGATGATCAAGGTCGGCCAGTTCATGTCGTCGCGCCTCGACGTGCTGCCGCCCGAGATCACGAAGGAGCTGGAGGGGCTGCAGGATGAGGTCCCCGCCGTCCCCTTCCCCGAGATCCGGGCGCTCGCCGAATCCGAGCTCGGCATTCCCCTCGATCGTGCCTTCGCCTGGGTGGACGAGGTGCCGCTGGCCGCGGCATCCCTGGGCCAGGCGCACCGCGCCGGACTCTCGGAGCAGGATGCCGCCGACACCGGCCTCTCCAGCGTCGTGGTCAAGGTGCAGCGCCCCGGCATCGACGGGATCGTCGCGACCGACCTCGCGGCGCTCCGTCGTGTTGGCCGCTGGCTCACGCGCGTGCGCATCGTCGCCGACCGGGTCGATGCGCCCGCGCTCGTCGAGGAGTTCGCCGCGACGAGCCTCGAGGAGATCGATTACCTGCACGAAGCGGCATCCGCTGAGCGGTTCCGCGAGGCGTTCGCCGACGATCCACGCGTCGCCGCCCCCGAGATCGTGTGGGAGCGCAGCACCCGCCGCGTGCTGACGCTGTCGGACGTCACCGCGATCAAGATCAACGACACGGATGCTCTGCGCGCAGCCGGCATCGACCCCGGCGAGGTCGCGACCGTGTTCGCAGAGGTCATGTTCGACCAGGTGTTCACGCACGGATTCGTGCACGCGGATCCGCACCCCGGCAATATGTTCGTGACTCCGGGTATTTCGACGGGCTCAGAGATCCAGGGCGAGGGCCGGGCGCCCTGGCACCTCACGTTCATCGACTTCGGGATGATGGCCGAGGTGCCGGCGAACCTGCGAGCGGGGCTCCGCATGCTGCTCATCGCCGTGACCGCACGCGACAGCCGCGGCCTCGTCGCGGCTGCGAAGGAGATCGGCGTCCTGCTGCCGAACGCCGACACCCGCGAGCTCGAGCGCGCGCTGACGGCCCTCTTCGCGCGCTTCGGCGGCATGGGCTTCTCTGAGTTGGCCACGGTCGACCCGCGGGAGTTCACCGACTTCGCCGCCGAGTTCGGCGACATGGTGCGCCGGCTGCCGCTGCAGCTGCCGGAGCATCTGTTGCTGCTGATCCGCGCCGTCTCGCTGACCTCGGGCATGTGCAGCGCGCTGGATCCGTCGTTCAACGTGTGGGATGCCGCGGAGCCGTATGCCGCCCGAATGTTGCGCGATGAGTCGGGCAACCTCGTGCAGGACGTGGCCACGCAGGCCATGACCACGGCGGCCACGACGTGGCGTCTGCCGGGGCGCATCGACGCGATCATCACTCGCCTCGACGATGGCAATGTGTCGTTCGACACGTCGACGCTCGAGCGCCGGCTCGACCGGCTCGAGGGGATCGCCCGGCGGATCGGCTCGGGTGTCCTGTTCGCGGCGATGCTCGTGGGCGGCGCGCTGCTCGTCGAACCGGTTCCTGGTCTGGGGTTCACCCTGCTCTGGGCCTCGGTCGTCCCGCTGCTGCACGCCGCCCTCGGAGGGCTCTTCCGCCGCGGTCGCTAGACGGTCTAGCGATACTCCGTGACAGGATGGACAGTCATGGAGACACCTGACGAAGACGCAGCCGAGAAGCCCGCAGCCGACGTCGTCCCCGCGAAGACCGGCTCCGATCCGGTGTCGAAGCGCTCCAGCAGGCCGCAGGGTGCGCCGACCGGCACCGCACAGACGGCATCCGGAGCCGCCCGGCCCGCCGCCGCGACGCGTGCGACCCAAGCCGCACGCAAGATCGTGCGCGACATCTCGGCCGTTCCGCCACGCAGCGTGCATCCGGCCCTCGTTCCCGGCGTCGCCGTCGAGGAGACCGGACGCACCTACCGCACCGACCCGCTCGTCTTCGGCGTCGCATTCGCGCTGACGATCGCGTTCATCGCGTGGGGCGTGTTCGCAGGTGACAACCTCGCCGGCACGACCAAGGCCGTGCTCGACTGGGTGGTCGAGTACTTCGGCTTCTTCTTCACGACGATCGCGACCGTCATCCTCGTCTTCATGCTGTTCGTCGGCTTCAGCCGCTACGGTCGCATCCCGCTCGGCCGCGACGACGAGGAGCCCGAGTTCTCGATGTTCTCGTGGATCTCGATGCTGTTCGCCGCCGGCATGGGCATCGGCCTCGTGTTCTGGGGAGCGGCCGAGCCGCTCACCTTCTTCGAGTCCCCGCCGCCCGGCACGGTCGAGGCGAACACGCTCGAGGCCATGCACACCGCGCAGACCCAGGTGCTCTACCACTGGGGTCCGCAGGCCTGGGCGTTCTACGCGCTCGTCGGCGGTGCGATCGCCTACGGCGCGTTCCGTCGCGGCCGCACCCCGCTGATCTCGTCGATCTTCGCTCCGCTCCTCGGCGAGGGGCGGACCACCGGACCCCTCGGTCGCACGATCGACATCTTCTCCATCATCGTCACGCTGTTCGGCACCGCGGCATCGCTCGGCCTCGGCGCCCTGCAGATCGGCCACGGCGTCGAGATCGTCAGCGGTATCGGTGAGCTCGGCAACGGCATCCTCATCGCCGCGATCGCAGTGCTCACCGCCTGCTTCATCGCCTCGGCGGTGTCGGGCGTCTCGAAGGGCATCCGGGCACTGTCGAACATCAACGCGGTCGCCGCACTGGTGCTCGCGTTCTTCGTGTTCTTCGTCGGTCCGACCATGCTGATCCTCAACGTCATCCCGTCGGTGGCCGTGCAGTTCCTCGGCGATCTGCCGACCATGATCGCCCGCTCGGCGTCGCAGGGCGACGAGGCGCGGCTGTTCCTCTCGAGCTGGACGATCTTCTACTGGGCGTGGTGGATCTCGTGGTCGCCCTTCGTCGGCATGTTCATCGCGAAGATCTCGCGCGGACGCACACTGCGCCAGTTCGTCTCGGTCGTCATCGTCGTGCCCGCGGTGATCTCGCTGGTGTGGTTCGCGATCTTCGGCACCACGGCGATCCAGCAGCAGATGGATGGAGCGGGCCTCATCGTGGATCCGCCGGAGGAAGTGCTGTTCGGGGTGCTCGAGAACCTGCCGATTCCCATGGTCACCAGCATCCTGCTGATCCTGCTCATCGCGATCTTCTTCATCACCGGCGCCGACTCGGCCTCGCTCGTGATGGGCACGCTGTCGCAGCAGGGGCGTCCGGAGCCCGCGCGCTGGGTGTCGGTGGTCTGGGGTTCACTCGTGGGCATCATCGCCGCGGTGCTGCTGGTGACCGGAACAGAGGGGAGCGGACTCAGATCACTGCAGAACGTGACCATCATCGCGGCGCTGCCCTTCGCCGTGATCATGGCGTTCATGATGGTGGCGTTCCTCATCGACCTGCGGCGCGATCCGCTGATCCTGCGCGAGCGCTACGCCCGCGCCGCCGTGCGGCACAGCGTCATGGCCGGCCTCGAGGAGTACGGTGACGACTTCGCGCTCGTTCCCGTCGAGTACGACCACTCCGAAGACGACCTCGCCTGGATCGACGAGGAGACCGTCGACGACACGCTCGTGGAGGTCTACGAGGCGGCGACCGAGGCGATCGACATCATCCCTCAGAGCGACGTCGCGATCGAGGAGTCGGGATCAGTGACGGATGCTGAGCCGGAGGCTCGTGAGAGTTGACCGGTTCGGCGGGCCTCTGAGGCTGTCGAAGGGGCCGCGCTGTGGGGCCGTGAGCTCGTCGAAGGGTGGTCAGGCGCCGGTGAAGAGGCGTAGGAAACGCACGATGAGAAGGCCTGCGCCGAGCAGCAGCACGAGGTAGCCGAGAACGAGCCCGATGATCGCGGCGACGAGTGTGGGGCCGCGGCGCACGACGGCACGATGCCCGATGAGCACAGCCAAGAGCCCGAGCGCAGCGGTGAGCAGGTATCCCCAGGAACCCGGCGGGAGCAGGAAGAGCCCCAGCATCGCCACGATGCCCGCCCCGAGTGCGATCAGATGGCGGGGCTGCGTCGGTGCGTCGGTCATGCGTCGAGCCTAACCAGCGGGGCTGCGTGGCCGGACCGGCGACGGGTGGCGGGCGAGGGTGTCAGGAAGAAGTGACGGATCCCGGAAGGGCTGACGGTTCTCGGACGGTCTCCCACGAAAGCATCCGTGCATCGTCACACCGTCCGGGAACCGTCGTCGGCGACCGAAGCTACTCGGCCGGCACCTCCGCCGCGGCGGTGATCCGGGCCGCCATGCCCGCGAAGATCGCGCCGTGAAAGGGGAGCACTGCGAGCCAGTACAGGCGACCGGCGAGACCCCGGGGGAAGAACACCGCTCGCTGCTCGTAGCGCGAGCCCTCTGCATCCGGCAGCGCCCGCAGCTCGAGCCAGGCTTCGCCGGGCACCTTCATCTCGGCGCGCAGTCGCAGAAGGCCGCCGGTCGCGGCATCCGGCTCCTCTACGGCCTCCACCCGCCAGAAGTCGATCGCGTCGCCGACCCGCGCTCCCGTTCTGCTGCGTCGACCGCGTCGCAGGCCGACGCCGCCGACGAGTCTGTCCATCCACCCGCGCACCGCCCACAGGAACGGCGACGAGTACCAGCCGTTCGATCCGCCGATGCCGACGATCACTCGCCAGAGCCGATCCACGGATGCCGCGCTGCGCAGCGACCGGGCATCGGTGAACACCGTGCGTCCGGCCCAGTCCGGATCGCTCGGCAGCGGATCGCTCGGTGCGCCCGAGACCTCGGCATCCTGCCAGCTCGTCTCGACCGTGTCGGCGTTGACGCGGCCGATCGCGAGGTCGACCGCTCGACGGTAGGGCGTCAGCCCACCCTCGGGCGGCGGGATGATCTCGTCGACCGAGCGATCCTTGACCACGCACTCGTTTTGCAGCGAGGCCACGAGCGGTCGGGCGATGGAGCGGGGGACCGGGGTGACGAGGTTCACCCAGTGCGAGGCGAGTCCGGGCGTGAGCACCGGGAGGGCGGCGATCGCGCGCTGCTTGAGGCCCGCCTCGACCGCGTAGCCGTTCATCATCTGTCCGTACCGCAGCACGTCGGGCCCGCCGATGTCGACCGCCCGGTTGATGCTCGCGTCGACCCGCGCCGCCCCGAGCAGGTAGTGCAGCACGTCCCGGATCGCGATCGGCTGGATGCGGTTGCGCACCCACTTGGGGGCGGGCATGTAGGGGAGCACCTCGGTGAGGTGGCGGATCATCTCGAACGAGGCCGACCCCGAGCCGATCACGACGCCCGCCTGAAGGACCAGCGTCGGCACCCCGGACGCGAGGAAGATCTCTCCGACGCGCACCCGTGATCGCAGATGCGGGGAGAGTGTCACGCGATCCGGATGCAGTCCCCCGAGGTACACGATCCGGCGGGCGCCGGCCAACGCCGCGGCATCCGCCACGACGGTCGCCGCCCGCTCGTCCGCCTCTTCGAAGCCCTTGCCGGCTGTCATGGAGTGGATCAGGTAGTAGACGACGTCGACGTCGTGCATGGCCGCGGTCACGGCATCCGGGTCGTCGGCCGATCCCTCGACGACCTCGCAGTCGGGACCCCACGGGAAGGATGCCGCGCGGGCGGCGTCGCGAGCGAGCACCCGCACCCGATACCCCGCGTTCTGCAAGCGTGGGGTGAGTCGACCGCCGATGTAGCCGGTGGCGCCGAGAATGAGCGCGACGGGGGCGGATCCGTCGTCGCGGGGGACCGCACGCAGTGTCTCCTCGCGACCGGTCGGCTGGGTGAGTTCCGTCATGCGTCGAGCGTATGCCGGTGTCATCGACATTTCACTAGGCTTACGCTTTACTAGTTCATCTAGTAATATTGATGCGGAGGAGGCGGTCGCATGTTCCGAGCAGCTGATTCCCCTGTGCATGCTGCGGGTGAGGATCTTCGCGGACAGTCTGGGGCTGCTGTGATCGATCTCTCCCCGGTCTCGGCGCGAGATGTCGTCCGTGGGGTGACGGGTATCGAGAGCGGCTTCCTCCTCCGCCCGCCGGTCGTGCGCAGGGCCGTGCACCGCACCGTTCGCTCGATCGCGCGGCTCACGACCACCGCTGGATGGAAGAGAGAGGAGAGCCCCCATGGGACTCGATGACAAGATCAAGAACGCCGCTCAGGACATCGCCGGCAAGGCGAAGGAAGCCGTCGGCAAGGTGACCGACGACGAGAAGCTCGAAGCCGAGGGCAAGGCGGATCAGGCCAAGGCCGATATCAAGAAGGCCGGCGAGAACGTCAAGGACGCCTTCACGGGCTGATCCCGGACATGACGAGGGGGAGGCGGCTGCTGCCGTCTCCCCCTCGTCATGTCCAGAGGTGTCTCAGCGGGTCGTGGGCTCCTCGCCGGCCTCGTGCGAGCGCACGACCTCGCGGAGCTCGGCGTCGAGATCGGATGCTTCCTCGATGGCAGCCGTCATCCCGGCGAGGAACCGGGTGATCACGACGCGCTCCGCATCACTGAGCTCATCGACGAGTGTCAGCATCCGTCGATGCATGGCGCCGAGCGTGTGGCGGACCTCATCGTCGCTGCTCGCGGTGGGGACGACGACGCCGGCGCGGCGGTCGGTCGGGTGCGGCTCGCGGCGGGCGTGGCCGCCCTTCTCCAGTCGATCGATGAGCGTGGTGGTGGACGCCGTCGAGATGTCGAGCATCCGGGCGAGGTCGATCGGTCGCACGATGCGTCCGGCGCGCTGCTCGCGCAGAAGGAAGCGCAGCGCCATGAGGTCGGTCTCGTTCATGCCCATGACCGAGCGGGTGCGGGCGCGCATTGCCGTCTCGGCTGCGCGGTAGCGGCGCAGCAGGTTCAGCACGTCGACTGTGCTGGCGCTGCCTGCTTCGGGGTACCAGTAGCCGGATCGGCCGTATTCGTCGGGTCGTTCCATCACGCAACCTCGCCTTCGTCGCTCAGGGGGGAGCGGTCGTGCAGTCGCTCGTCCTCGCGTTCGAGCATCTCGACGGCTCCGGCTTCGACCTCGGCGGGGACGATCCGCAGCAGGCCTCCCGTGATCGCATCGTTCTCGGCCGCGATGATCTGCTCGAGGCGCCAGGCTGGAATCGCCGGGAAGCGCTCGCGAAGACGACCGATGACGTCGGCGTACAGGACGTACCCTGCTTCGTCGAGAGTGAATGGCTCGGTCATGTCTTCCTTCCGCCAGGCTTCCATCCTCGCACCCTGGGAATAGTGCTGGTCGCATTGAAAATCGCTAGCCCGCCTGCTTACATGCCCTTCGAGTAAGATGAAGGCGTCAGGGGGTGACGAATGGCAGGAATGACGAAAACGTCGACCACGACTTTAGTCGACCAGGTCGATGCGCTTCGTCGCGCCGAGGCGCAGTTCGCTCGGAGGCTCGCAGCTGTGCGCGCGCCGAACGACACCGATCGCGAGGCGATGCGATTCATCGCCTCGGCGACGGATGATGCGCCGGCCACGCCGGGGGGACTGGCTGCGCATCTCAATGTGAGCACCGCGGCGATCACGAGCGTCTTGCGTCGCCTGCAGCAGCGTGGCCAGATCGTGGTCGCTCCGCACCCCGTCGACGCGCGCTCGAAGGTGCTCCGGCCCTCACTGAGGGATCTGCACACGTCGGTCGATGAGCTGTCCGAGCGAGTCGAGTCCATCGCCAGCGAGTTCACACCGGAGCAGCTCGAGGTGCTGTCGCGTTTCCTTCGTCGTCTGACGGAGGAGATCTCTGACCTTCCATGACATGCCGATATGCAATTTAGTTAGGTAACCTAGTAACCTAAATCCCAGCACATCTCTGGACAAGGAGAGATCATGGGATATCTGACATACGGAAACACCACGACGCCCTTCGAGATCGACGACGAGCTCATGGCGCACCTTCGGGTGGTCGTCGTCACCAAGCTTCGTCGGAACGAGTCGTTCGCGTTGACGCTGAACACCACCGAAGGCGCTGTCGAGACCCTCTGGGTGCATGCATCCATTCCGCTCCGCTTCACGATGGAGGAGGACGTGGACCTGCAACGGCCCCTGCTCGTATCGATGATGGACTCGGCGAACTCGGCCGGGGGCCTCGATCTCACCCGAGGCGACTTCGAGCCGAGTCTGCGCCGGTCGCGTGGCCTGCACGCGATGAGCGCCTGACTCATGTTCGAGAAGGTGGAGGTCCCCGCAGGGGCGGCCTCCGGCGAACCGGTGCACGCTCGCGGGATGCTGTGGGCCGAGGTGGATCCCGGGTTCTTCGTCGGCAACGACCGTCGACAGTTCCTCGGGTCGATCAGCACGCTGCCGTCGGGCGGGTTCAGCGCCTTCGGTGCGCGTTCCGAGTTCATCGGGGAGTTCGACGAGCTGGAGGCGGCGAAGGAGGCCGTGCTGCGGGCGTCTCTGGTGCGCGCCGCGGGCGCCGAGAGGGGCCATCGGATGCTGCGGCGGCTGAGGGATCTCTTTAACACAAAATGAGGCGGCGTGGGAGTTTATCCACATGGGTAGTTCTCCCCATAGCGGGACATGCTACCGATCGATAGCGTTGACTCAGGCAGGATGACGGGGGGATCCTATGGTCGCGCGCACGCGCGTGATCGGATCAGCCGCCAGCCGCCGTGAGCCGAACTGGGGTGAGGCTCTGTCGGATCGGGCGACAGATCGCTGACCCTCGTCGGCGCTCCCTTCCTCTACGTCGAGACGCGGGAGTGTGAACGGGTGTGGGGAGATTCTGGGGGTCTCCCTGCATCCGTTCTTCCCTTTTTGGGCGGAGCTTGTGGCAGCAGTTGGCGGCGTGAAGCGCGGTGAAGCGGCCTCAGTCGAGCTCTCGTAGCGGTGCTGTCATGTCGCCTCCGGCGTCGCCGGTGTTGACCGTGCCCTTCGGCTCGAACAGGATCGCGTGCACTTCTTCCGTCGCCTTCGGGCAGTGCTCGACGCCCTTCGGCACGACGAACACGTCGTTGGGTCGCAAGATCACGTCGCGATCGCGGAGCTGGATCGTCAGCTCGCCGTGCACGACCATGAACAGCTCGTCGGAGTCGGGATGGGTGTGCCAGACGAACTCGCCCTGGAGCTTCACCACCTTGACGTCGTAGTCGTTGACGCTGGTGAGTCGGTGCGGTTGCCAGTGCTCGGTGATCGTCGAAAGGGCGGCCTGCACGTTGCGTACGTCGTCACTCACGCGGTCCAACCTAGTCGTTTCCGCACCGGTCCGAGATGATGTCGGGAACGGGGCGGCGTGACAAATATACGGGAACTACTTCCGGTCAATGGAGCGGCTCGTCCCCCTACTCGTTCAGGGGGTGTGGCATGATCCCGAGGGCGTGCACGATTCGCTGTGGGTCGATGTACTGCAGCGACTAATGGACGAAGGCACGGCACCGCTTCAGTCCGCCTTCAACGAGGCGGCCGAGAAGGCGCGGCGGTTTCCAGCGTTCATTGCTTTGGCGGTGATGGGGATGACCGCTCTGCGGCGAGGTAGAGACGACTTGTTGATTCGTCTCTCAACGGAGCCTGAATGTCGGAACATTTACGACTCTCGCGAGATGGTGCCTGCCGCGCAGGAGCTTCACTACCTTAAGCTCGCCAATGAGGACTGGGTTAAGCAGCTGCCTCGCTGGGGCACGACTCGTTGCCTCTACCCAGCTAGCCACCTCTTCAGCGCCGATCTCCGCGGCTACTTCAAAGAGTCCATCTCACGGGACGATGAGTACACCGAGTGCTTCCAAACCTTCGAGTATCGGCTCGGGCTGATTCAGGAGAAGCTGCCCGGTCGCCATGCGATCAGTGGGGAGTACGCCGGCGAGCGTTCCTGGGATGGAGAAGTGCCGAGACTGGAGAAGTCATTCCGACGTCAACTGGAGCGTAGCCGCCAAATCGCGAAAGCGTGGGAATCATTCCACGGTGGGGCTGACCCACTCGAACGGTCCCTGGTCTCTCACCGAGAGGTTCTCAAGCGCTACGAGCGCTGGTGAGGGTTCGGTGGACCAAATCGCGTTCCAACGGGTGGAAATACGCCCTCTGTGTGGCCTGTGCGGTCACTGAGCCGGTCGAGTTCGAGACCATCATGAACCAGAAACTGACCCTCGCGGCCCAACCGAAACTGTCACCTATCCGTGCGGCAGTCCCTGCGCCGTCGGGCGTTGATCGGCTTTGGCTCATCTAGTTGATCGGCTTTGGCTCATCTATTGGCCGCATCGCAGCCCCTCTCGCATGTGTATCCGCGTTCGGATGATGCGAAGACGAAGGGGTGACCGGAGCCCCATCGCTCCTTTATCTGCCGCTGATGTTCCTCCCGCGAGAGGCGCAAGTTCTGCAAGGCATCGGCGTTTCGTGACACACGGTGTCACTCCATCGGAGCGTTGTGTTATTCAAGGGCCGGTTGTGTCATTGCAACGCGATCCCGACAATGAGGTCTTGACGTGCGCCTGATCTCGTCGTAACGTACAACCAAATGGTTGCACAACGAGAACTGAGCGAAGCGGAGGTCGACCGTGTCTTCCACGCACTGGCGACGTCGACCCGGCGCGACATCCTGCGCCGGACGATCGCCGAGGAGCAGTCGGTGTCGGCGCTCGCCGCGGAGTACGACATGTCGTTCGCCGCGGTGCAGAAGCACGTGTCGGTGCTCGAAGCGGCGAACCTCATCGTCAAGCGCGCCGAGGGACGCGAGCGGCTCGTCCGCGCGAACCCCGAAATGATCGCGCGCGCCAGGGCGCTTCTCGCCCGATACGAAGAGCTGTGGCGGGCCCGCATCGCCCGGCTCGACGACCTGCTGGCGGAACCCGCCCGCACTCCGAAACCTGATCGCAGCATTCCACGACCCGCAGTAACCGAAGAAGGAGACTGACCATGCCCGTCACCGACATCATCACGGATGCCGAGAACCTCACGATGACCGTGATCGCCGATCTCGCGGCTCCCGTCGATCGCGTCTGGAACGCGTACACCGACCCCGAGCAGCTGAACCGCTTCTGGGGTCCTCCCGGATGGCCGGCGACCTTCACGAAGTGGGACGCCACCGTGGGCGGCACCGCGCACTACACGATGCACGGGCCCCGCGGCGAGAAGGCATCGGGACGGTGGGAGTTCCTGCGCATCGACGCCCCGCACAGCTTCGAGGTGCTCGACGCTTTCGCCGACGAAGACGGCACGCCCGACGAGAACCTGCCGTCCATGCGAATGGTCTTCACCTTCGAGGCGACCGCCGACGGGACCCGCATGGTGAACACGAGCCACTTCTCCTCTGCAGAGGCTCTCGAGCAGGTCGTCCAGATGGGCGCCGTCGAAGGCACGCGCCTGGCGATGAGCCAGCTCGACGCGGTGCTGCAGGACCTGCGCGACTACGCCCAGGGCAAGGGGACGCAGGTCGAGCTGCTCGACGACACGCACGTGCGCATCACGCGCCTGGTCGAGGGATCGCGCGAGCTGGTCTGGCGCGCGTTCAACGAAGAGGAGCTCGTGCGCAAGTGGATGCTCGGCCCCGACGGCTGGGAGATGACGGAGTGCGTGATCGGTCTCGAGCCCGGCGCCTCGTTCCGCAACTCGTGGGCGCCGGTCGGCGACACCGAGGGCGAGCCGTTCGGCTTCGAAGGCGAGGTGCTGCTCTTCGATCCGCCTCGCCGGGCGGTCTCGACTGAGCGCATGCAGGGGCAGTCGATCGAGACGCTCAACGACCTCAACCTCTACGAAGAGGACGGTGCCACGCTCGTCACGGTGCTCATCGAGTACCCCGACAAGGAGACCCGCGACATGATCCTCGCCACCGGCATGGCCGAGGGCATGGAGGCGTCGTACGCGCGGCTCGAGCGCGAGGTGCTCGCGGGCTGAGGCTTCTGACGCGTGTAACTCTTCAAAACCGGCCGGTTCCTTCGGGATCCGGCCGGTTTTCGGTGGTTCCGCGCGGGTTTGTGAGGAGTTGTGCGCGGGTGGGCTGCAGAACTCCGGAGATTCCGGCCGCTGGAGCGGCCTCCGGGTCGATCTCGGCGCCTGACCGCCGACATCTCCGGAGTTCTGAAGGTCAGGAGCGCGCGACCGGAGTCAATCCTGCGACGAGCGGCGTGGCTTGCGCGTCGACCAGATGGCCAGAGCGATGAGCACCGGCTGGAAGAACAGCCGCACGAAGCGCTTCATGTCGGTGTCGAGCCCGAAGGCGTCGCGGTGCTCCATCCACTGCGCGAGGTTGCCGGGGAAGACCGCGACGAAGAACAGCGCCGTGAGCACGCCGACCAGACCGCGGCGTCGGCGGGCGACGAGTAGGGCGGAACCGAGGCCGACCTCGACGACCCCCGATGCGAGCACTGTGAGGTCGGGGTCCACAGGGACCCAGTCCGGCACCTGCGCCTGGAACTCCTGGCGGGCGAACGTCAGGTGCGAGATCCCGGCGAAGACGAGGGAAGCACCGAGGAAGACCCGACCGATCGTACGCGCGATGTTCTTCTTGGGCATGCGGCGAGTGTACGTCGCCGGCCCTCAGATCAGGCGACGAAGCGCCTCTTCGAGCGAGATGCCCTGCGCGTTCGCGAGGTCGGCGAGTCGGGCGTGCTCATCGCCCGTGAGCGTGAGACGCACCTCGACCGGATCGGAGGCGGGCTCGTCATCGAGGCCGTCGAACAGGTCGGATGCTTCGGCCCACAGTGGCTCAGCCACCGAGGCGACCGGAGCCGTCGCGCGCCCTGGGGCCCGGTCGTCGGGGGAACCGGCATCCGTCCACAGTGCATCACCGTCGTCGACCCAGCCGCTGTCGGTTGCGGGGGAGCCGGCGGAGGCAGCGGCGGCGAGCGGTGCGGATGCCGCGACCGCTGCTCCGGCATCCGTCGCCATCGTGAATCCGGGGCCGCGGCGCGGCTCCTGCTTCTGCTGGTACGCCTTGGCCGCCGCGTTGGCGCGTTCGTCGGCGGCCTCGTTGAGAGGGTGGCCGGCGTGCCCCTTGACCCAGGAGAACTCGACGTCGCGACCGCGGATCGCTTCGTCGATGCCCTCGAGCAGGTCGCGGTTGAGCACCGGTCCACCGTCGGACTTGCGCCAGCCCTTGCGCTTCCAGCCCGGCATCCACTTCGTCACCGAGTCGATCACGTAGCGGCTGTCGCATTCGATGAGCAGCTTTTCGTCGGTTCCGGCTGTGGCGAGAAGCAGCTCGAGGACCGCACGCAGCTCACCCTGGTTGTTCGTGCCGTGCGGGGAGCCGCCGGCCGCCCAGTTCGCGTCGTCGATGTACCAGGCCCAGCCGTTGGGCCCGGGATTGCCCAGCGCGGAGCCGTCTGCGGCGGCGGTGATCGTCATCCCTCCACCGTAGCCGGGCCGACGACGTCGCCCGTTCGGGGATGTCCGGCTCAGTCTCCGTCGCCGTCGGCGGCCGGGTCGGCGGCCTCCTCCTCGACGGCGTGGGCCGAGGCGGCCATCGCCGACAACGGGAGGCTCACCGACGTGACTCCGCCGTCGGCGCCCAGACCGATGACGAGCGGATCGACCGACGGCGCCTCATCGAGGCGGTCGACGGCGTCGACGTCTCTCGGCTCCGAGGGCAGGCCCGCCCACTGCTTCTCTTCGTCCTCGGGACGCTGCTGGAAAACTCCCATGCCTCCATTGTGCGCGCGTGGACGTCGTTCGTCTCGTCGCTGCGCTCCGGTTCCGGCGAGGGGCGCTCAGGAACCGGACGCCTGGCGACCCGATGCCTCGCGCACGGCGTCCACGAGCTCGCGCCACGGGCCGTCGAGCGCAGCATCCGGAAGCTCCTGCTCGTGCCGTTCCGACGGGGTGCGGACCCGGATGCTCCACACGAAACGGTCCGCCCCGCGCTGAGGCGTCGGCGGCGCGTCCCACGGGCAGCTCTCGACCAGGGTGACCCAGCGGTCGACCTCGGTGTGCGGAGGCTCGACGCGCCAGCGACGCCGGATGCCGCCGACGCCGCCCGATCGCACCACGACGATCACGACCCGACTCTCTGCGGAGTCGTCATGACCGTCAGTCGATGGCGGGAGCTCGCTCATCCTCCCAGACTCCCACGGTGGTCCACGCGCGTCGAGCGGCATCTGCGACGTCGTCGCTGCCGGCTTCGGCATCCAGCGCGGCAGCGGCCGTCACCGTCGCCTCGGCGAACTGCGAGAACGTCGCCGTGCTCGACAGGCCACCGGTCAGTGCGCGGTACCAGACGGTGCCCGCGCGTTCCCACGCATTGCCGCCGAGGGCGATCGCGAACAGCGCGAACGCCCGATTGGGGATGCCGGAGTTGATGTGCACGCCGCCGTTGTCCTCGGTCGTGCGGACGAAGCCGCTCATGTCCGCCGGTTGCGGATCCTTGCCCAGCTCATCGTCGTCATACGCCGTGCCTGGGGCGATCATCGAGCGCAGAGCCGATCCCTCGACGGCATCCGTGAAGATCTCCGCGCCGATGAGCCAGCTCGCCTCGGCCGCCGACTGCCCGAGCAGATACTGCTCGGTGAGCGCTCCGAACACGTCGGCGATGGACTCGTTGAGCGCTCCGGGCTGCCCCTGGTACTCGAGGTTCGCGGTGTGCTGCACGACGCCGTGGGCGAGCTCGTGCCCGATCACCGTCGTCGAACGGGTGAAGCCGGTGAAGACCTCGCCGTCGCCGTCGCCGAACACCATGCGCTCGCCGTCCCAGAAGGCGTTGTCGTAATCGACGCCGTAGTGCACGGTGGCGTCGAGGGGTGCGCCCGCATCATCGAGCGAGTTGCGGGCGAACGCCGAGAGCAGCAGTTCGAAGGTCGCGCCGAGCCCGTCGAAGGCCTCGTTGACCGCGGCATCCGCCACCGGACCATCGTCTTCCGAGCGCACGACGGCGCCGGGCAGTTTCTGCGTGTTGCCGGCGTCGCTGATCGTGCGGTTGGGAGCATCCGACAGCTGGGCGACGAGGTCTCCGTTCTCGTCGATCGACAGGTCGATGCGCGCACGGAACGGCGGTCGGCCGGCGGTGAGGGTCTGGCGGGCCGCTGCGGCGGCCTTGGGGAAGCGGCCCGACTCGGCGAGGCGGGCGAGCAGGTAGGAGGGGACGACTCCGGGGGATGCGGTGTGGCTGCTCATGTCCCGACCCTACGCCGGGGGTCCGACGTTCGTACGCTCGATGCTCACGACCGTCGTCACGACCCCGTCGGATTCGTACCGCACCGGCATGCCCGGATGCTGCGGCGAGAACCAGAACGTCGCGTCGGGCGTCTCGTAGCGAAGGCAGGCCAGCTCACCGAGCGAATGCGACAGGGTCTCGGTCGTCAACGTGGTGGTCTCGGCGTCGAAGGCCGCGTGCTGTTGGAGCTCGACCCAAGTGACCCGATCCGACGACAGATCACCGCGATCGGGCCGCGACCAGCGTTCCAGCGTCGCGCCCTCGGCATCCGGATCCATGAAGCGGTTGATCCGTTCGGACGTCACTCCGTCGGGCCCTTCCACGCGGATGCGGATGGTCTTGCCCGCGCCGGTCGACGCCCGGATCTCCTCGGCCGTGAACGGAGTGGGCAGAAGGCCGGGGCCGAGCACATGCGGGTCGGATGCCGTCATGGAGACATTCTGGGCGCGTCGAGGGCGAAGGTCGAGAGGGTGTCTGCTGCGGGCGTGCCGTCGAGGTGGCGCCCGTTGTCTGAATAGGCGCCCGGTTCCGCGCGGGAGGTGCCGACTCGGCGCGAGGGAGTGCATCGCCCCGCACTCGCGTAAAATCGGCACAATGACCGACGCCCCCGATGCCGCACCCGACCTCGGACCGGGCATCGACCCCGACGACCTCGCCACCACACTGCGGGTGCTCTCGGAGCTGCACAGGGTCGACAACCAGCATCCGGACTTCATCGCCGTCCGCCACGCGACCGCCGCGATGTTCAAGGACGTCAAGCGCGTGCGCCGCAAGGAGATCCGCGACGCGATCGCCGAGGCCGACAAGGCCGTCGTCGCGCGCACCGCGACCGGAGCCCCCGATCGCATCGACGATGAGACCCGCGGCAACGACCTCGCCACGAGCGTGGTCGACGCGCCGATCGCCGGCGAGCTGCTCAAGCCGCGCAACTGCTACATCTGCAAGCAGCCGTACACGATCGTCGACGCGTTCTACCACCAGCTCTGCCCGGACTGCGCGAAGTTCAGCCACGGCAAGCGCAACGCCCGCACCGACCTCACCGGCAAGCGCGCACTGCTCACGGGCGGCCGCGCGAAGATCGGCATGCACATCGCGCTGCGGCTGCTGCGCGACGGCGCGCACACGACGATCACCACGCGCTTCCCGAGGGATGCCGTCCGTCGCTTCTCCGCGCTGCCCGACGCCTCCGACTGGCTGCACCGGCTGCGCGTGGTCGGCATCGATCTGCGCGACCCGGCTCAGGTGATCGGCCTCGCCGATTCGGTCGCGGCCCAGGGGCCGCTCGACATCCTCATCAACAACGCGGCGCAGACCGTGCGGCGCTCGCCGGGTGCGTATTCGCTGCTGGCGGATGCCGAGCTTCAGCCTCTTCCCGACGGCCCGCTGCCCGAGATGGAGACCTTCGGTCACACCGCCGACCCGCACCCGCAGGCGCTGCAGGCGTCGGTCGACGCGCATCCGCTGCTGTCGGTCGCGGCCCTCGGCGGCACCGTCGCCGAGCAGGGTGGCCAGGCACTCACCGCAGAGGACCTCGCCCGTCTCGCCATGGCCCCCGGCTCGTCGTCGCTCGAGAAGCACGCCGACGGCACCGCGATCGACGCCGGCGGCCTCGTGCCCGACGTCAACCGCGTGAACAGCTGGGTGCAATCGGTGGACCAGGTCGATCCGCTCGAGATGCTCGAGGTGCAGCTCGCGAACACGACCGCGCCGTTCCTGCTCATCAGCCGGCTTCGGGCGTCGATGGCGGCGTCGAGTGCGCACCGCAAGTACGTGGTGAACGTATCGGCCATGGAGGGCCAGTTCTCGCGCCGTTACAAGGGCCCGGGGCACCCGCACACGAACATGGCGAAGGCGGCGCTGAACATGCTGACGCGCACGAGTGCGGGCGAGATGCTCGAGAAGGACGGCATCCTCATGACCGCCGTCGACACCGGGTGGATCACCGATGAGCGTCCGCACTACACGAAGGTGCGGTTGGCCGAGGAGGGCTTCCACGCTCCGCTCGACCTCGTCGACGGCGCCGCGCGCGTGTACGACCCGATCGTGCGCGGCGAGGCGGGCGAAGACATCCACGGCGTCTTCCTGAAGGACTACGAGCCCAGCCCCTGGTGAGGCGGGGCGGGCGCCCCTGGTGAGGCGGGGCG